>JASHPN010000071.1 GCA_030038175.1 Verrucomicrobiia bacterium | reverse complement strand
TGCCCGGGAGGGGCACAGGAAAGTAGCCCGACTGTGTCCCGCTCCGAGCGGGACCAGTCGCAGCGCGTTCTTTCCATCTTCCATCTTCTACTATCCATCCTCGTTGGTTGCGGCTTTGCTGCGCTGTGCCTCTGTGCCTCTGCGGCCAATTTCCCAAACGCTTCCCTCACCGCGGATGCGAATCGCGAAATTGTTTTGGCGAAAGACCGGTGGCCTGTTTGAAGGCGACGCAAAAACTGTTGGCGCTCTGATAACCGCACATATTCGCCAGCACCTCAAGTTTGTGGTTCGAATCAGCCAGCAACCGCTTCGCCCGTTCGATGCGCACACGCTGGAGTTCCTGCCCTGGTGTGCGGCCCACGTTTTCCAGGAACGCTTTGTGCAATCCGCGCCGTGACATGGCGGCGACGCCGACGAGGTCTTTGACGCTGATGGGCTGGTCGGCGTGCTCCCAGATGAAACGCAGGCTGTTGGCCACGCCCTTGTGTTTGACGGCCAGAAGATCGCTGCTCTTGCGAGTGACAATGCCGACAGCCGGAACGCGGACCGGCTTTGCCGGCGGCGTTTTGCCATTCATCAAATCCTCCAACTGAGAGGCGCCGGTGTAACCGAGCATTTCGAGATTGGTATCCACGCTGGAGACGGGCGTATGCATGGCGTCGGGCGCCAGCAGGTAATTTTCCGTGCCCACGATGGCAACCTGTTCGGGAACATTGAGACCGGCGTTCTCGCACGATTCCAGGACCTCCAGCGCGTGCTCGTCATTGGCGGCAAACACCGCGAGCGGGTGCGGAGCGGACTTAAGCTGGCTGACGAGCCATTTGCGTTTGCGCCTCCATTGTTCGCGGTCCGTGCGGAAATCGGGAGACTGATGCCAGCGCAGCCAGGTGCACTCGTTGCCGGAACGTTTGAGCGCCTCGACAAAGCCCTCGCCGCGCTCCTCGTAGGACCAATTGTCCGTGTCGCTATAAAACATGAAATGTTCAAAACCCCGGGAGAGGAAATGTTCGGCGACCAGATGCGCGGCGTGGGCGTGGTCTTCCAGCACCCGGGCAAAATTCAAATGCGTGCGGCGGTAACTGAAATCCACGGTCGGCTTCTTCACATCCACCACAAACTCGGCCAAATCGTCGCCGGCGCCCAGCCAGGCCAATATGCCGTCGCCTTCCCATCCCCAGGGAATGACCTTTTCGCGCGCGAGGTTGGCCGACAAATGCCAGTGATGTTCCTGGGCGAATTTTTCAATGCCCCGGTGTAACCGGTAATCATACCAGCCCAGCGCCACCAGGACCCGCTTTTGATTTCTTGGCATTGGTTAAACAATGATAAAAACCGCGCCGTCTTTCAATTTTTAAAAGAACCCATTGGGCCACATCTCAAATTTTAGCAACCTGGCTGCCGGTATCATTAACACCCTGCTTTAGCGGGGTGTTACGCCAACCACCAGTGTTCTCAACCGCTTTAGCGTTTTAGGATGCCGGTAAACCGCTGAAGCGGTTGGAAACTTTTTGAAGCCCGCGATCACCCGGCTAAAGCAGGGTGTTAATCGAATCTACGCAAATCCGCATCCGCGCACTGTTCTTGGGTAGGGACGGCGCGCTGCGCCGTCCGCGCCGCGCAGAGCGGCGCAACCGTCACGCAAGCTTACTCCCGAATGGATAATTCCTTCCGCCCGCTTCCGCCTTCGCGAGAGTGCTACGGCGCGACAAGTTACGGGCGGGGATCCCGCAACGCGGGACAGCGCGATGTCCCTGCCATTTTAAGGACAATGTGCAGATGCGCCGCCGAACCCCAAATTTGGAATTGACCATGGTTCCACGGTGCGGCCAGAATCATTCGGCAACCCGGTCGCGTCCAATTTCGGTCGGAGCGCGGCTGTGTCCCGCTCCGAGCGGGACCAGCCGCAGCGGCTACGACCAGTGTTACGTGTCGAGTCGCACTCTAGAAGCGTCAATCAGGACAGTGCCCCGCAACCCGGCGAATTGCCAGTATTAAGAGGGGAAACATCCCCAATTATGGCGATTAACAAACCGCCGCGAGAGGACTAAGATAGATTGCGCATGGATTGTGGGTGTGTTTTCGGCGCCCCTTCGGTTCACGGACGCCGTAACTGGTGCAAAATTTTCATGCAAATTTGCAAAGGAAAACGCGGTTCTCTGCGCGCCGAATGATGATATATTCCGTAGATTGTATCAGATGACCACAAATGGGAAATTAACGTTGGAAAAGTTGTCCTTTGGTGTTGGCGACCGGTTTGGCCGCCAGGCGGAGGCACAGTTGCGGGCGTGCATGATGGCGGCCAATCACGGTGTCCCCATCGTGCCGGTCTGGAACAAATCAAACCGTGAGCATGCCATTATCGGGTCCGAACCCAAAAACGTCCGTTCCGCCGCCGATGCCGCGATCGCCAACCTGGGCTGGAAGACCGGATATCACGTGGATGCCGACCATATCCGGCTCGAAACGGTGGACCGGTTTATCGCGCATTCGGATTTTTATACGATTGACGTCGCCGATTCCATCGGCAAAGCGGCCGACTCGAAGTCTATTTCGGATTTTGCGCGGCGCCATTCGGAATTGGCCGGCCGCCTCGAAATTGCCGGCATCGCCGAGCCGTTTCAAACCACCCGCACGGACATTGAGCGGATCGCGGGAAAATATTTGCTGGCGATTCAGGAAGCCGAACAAATCTATCGCCACATCGTAAAGGCCAAGGGCGAGGGCCATTTCATTACCGAGATTTCAATGGACGAAACCGACGTTCCGCAGACGCCCGTCGAACTGCTGGTCATTCTTGCGGCCATCGCCGACACGGGCATTCCGATCCAGACCATTGCGCCCAAATTCACCGGGCGCTTCAACAAAGGCGTGGATTACTCCGGTGACGTTGCGCGTTTTGAAAAGGAATTTAACGACGATCTCGCCGTCATCCGGTTCGCGGTCCAGGCGTATCAATTGCCCGGGAACCTCAAATTGAGCGTTCACTCCGGCAGCGACAAATTTTCGATCTACGGGCCGATTCGCCGCGCGCTGGAGCGGTTCAATGCCGGCCTTCACATCAAAACCGCCGGGACAACCTGGCTGGAGGAAGTCATCGGACTGGCGGAGTCGGGCGGAGCCGGGCTGGCGCTGGCCAGGGAAATTTATGCCAATGCCTACGATCATATGACGGAGTTGTGCGCTCCCTATGCGACGGTCATTGACATTGATCCCGGCAAATTGCCGTCGAAGGAAACCGTGAATGGCTGGACTTCGGAGCAATTTGTCGCCGCTTTGCGCCATGACCCCAAAAACAAGGCGTATAATCCGCATTTACGGCAGTTGATCCACGTGGGCTACAAAATTGCCGCAAAAATGGGCCGGCGCTATTTGGATGCGCTGAAAGCCAATGAGTCCTATGTCTCAAAGAACGTCACGGAAAACCTTTACGAACGGCACCTTAAACCGCTCTTCGTCCGCAACGGCGCAGCGTAGCACTCGCTTGCATCTTTCTGCGCCCGGATTTAATCTTCGGTCCGCAAAGTCCATGCCCTTTATTAACGACGATTTCCTGTTGAGCACCAAAACGGCGCGCCGGCTTTATCATCAGTTTGCCGCGGAGCAGCCCATTTTTGATTATCACTGCCACCTGTCCCCCGGCGATGTCGCCCGCAATCGCCAGTTCAAAAATCTCTTCGAAATCTGGCTCGAGGGCGACCACTACAAATGGCGCGCCATGCGGACCAACGGTGTCGCCGAAAAATTTTGCACCGGCGCCGCTTCGCCCTATGACAAATTCCTGGCCTGGGCGAAAACCGTTCCCCAGACCCTTCGCAATCCGCTGTATCATTGGACGCACCTGGAGTTGAAACGCTATTTCGGCATCGGCGAATTGCTGGATGAAAAATCCGCCCGCAAAATCTGGGACAAAGCCAATGAACAACTGGCCAAACCGGCCTTGACCACGCAGGGCATTCTGAAAAAGTTCAACGTCAAAGTCGTGTGCACCACGGACGACCCGGCGGACACGCTGTCTGACCACCGGGAATTTGCCCGCTCCGGCCATCCGGCAAAGATGCTGGCGGCGTTTCGCCCGGACAACGCGCTGGCCGTCCATGCGGCGGGCCGGTTTAACACGTGGGTTGAACGCCTCGCGGCGGCCAGCAATGTGGATATCAACAGCTTTGGCGCATTTACCACGGCGCTGAAAAAGCGGCACGACTTTTTCCATTCGCAGGGCTGCCGGCTTTCTGACCATGGCATGAACCATTGTTTTGCCGATTTTTGTTCCGATAAAGTAGCCGCCGGCATTTTCGACAAGGCGCGCCGAGGCGAACAAATTTCGTGTGAAGAACACCGCCAGTTTGCCTCCTGCATGATGCTGCTTTTCGGCCAGTTGGACGCGAAGCGCGGCTGGGTCAAGCAGCTTCACCTGGGCGCCTTGCGCAACAATAACACGCGCCTCATGAAGAGCCTGGGCGCGGACACCGGTTTGGATTCCATCGGCGATTGGCCCCAGACGCAATCCCTCGCCGCTTACCTGGACCGGCTCGATTCCGAAAACGCTCTGCCCAAAACCATCATCTACAACAACAATCCGACCGATAATTACGCCTTCGCCGCCATGATCGGCAATTTTCAGGACGGCAGTGTGGCCGGCAAAGTCCAATTCGGCAGCGGCTGGTGGTTTTTGGACCAGAAAGAAGGCATGGAATGGCAGATGAACGCGCTGTCCAATTTGGGCCTGCTCTCGCGCTTTGTCGGCATGGTCACCGATTCACGCTCGTTTATGTCCTACCCGCGCCACGAATACTTTCGCCGTGTGCTCTGCAACCTCGTTGGCCGCGACGTCGAAAACGGCGAGATCCCAAATGACAACGCCCTTCTGGGCCCGTTCATTCGGAACATCTGCTACGAAAACGCGCGCCAGTATTTTGGCTTTGCGGGCCTCTAATCGTCCGCGTTCTGGTCGAAACTGCGGGCTTCGCCGCTGTGATTTACCGAATCTTCTGAGTGGCTCGACATATCAAGGCACTTGGCGACGATTCCCCCCTCTCCCAGCCTGCCGCGCCGAAGTCCCGCTCCGAGCGGGACGACGGCTGGTCATTCTCGTCACCCTGCCGCGCTTCGGGCGGCTCACCGCAGCCCTCCCGGTCTGTAAACGAAATCTGACGACCGGAAAAATCCACCCCCTCAATAAACCCTCAAATTCCCCAATAAAATCGCGGTTTTTGCCTCCCCTCGCTTCGTTTCCTCGTTCACGCGCCTAGACACAAAAAAAGTGTGTGTCTTGCCCTGACCTCCGCGAAGCGCCGCGCCGAAGCTTCCGAGCGGTAGCTTCTGAGCGAAGGCAGGCCTGCCTTGCCGTAGCTTCTGAGCGAAGGCAGGTCATTTCCACCAATCCCAGGCTATAAACAAAAAATGTGTGCGTACCGTGACCATTTCATTGCCGTTGAGGGCCTCACGCAAAGGACGCAATGGACGCAACGTGGGGTGCCGACGGCAAATATATTCTCTTGGCTTCTCATCTTTGCGGCCTTGGCGGCCTTGGCGTGAGAACATAAATAGCATCTTCTTCAGCCAAGTTTCCACCCCACCGCCCCAAAATCCCTCAAAACCCCAATGTTCTTCGTGAAAATTAGTGCAATTCGTGTCTGGTTTCCAGTTTCCCCGCCTATGGACAAAAAATGTGCGCAGTCCCGCGCCTCGGGGGGAGGTTGCTAAGAACGACTGACCGCTGACTACTCGCGCTCCCCAACTTTCATTTCCTCATTTCCAAACCCACGCACAGGAAATGTGCGTGTCATCGTGCCAGAGGCTCACGGCCTTGCGCGAGAGCACATCCCTCCCGCTTGCTTACGCGCGCGGCTCTGTTGCCAATCACGCAACACGCAACACGGATTCTTCGCCGGAACTTTTCCTTGCCGTTATTGCACGGATTGCGTAGGTTTTTTTCCCGAAACCGGGGCGTACCGTAGAAGTCGCCCAAAATGACCTTCAAGCATTGTGCAATCGCCGCCACCTTCTTCCCGATATCCGCTGACGATTGTCATTCCCGTTTACAACGAGGAGCAGGTCCTGCCCGCGCTCTTTCAGGAACTCGAAAAAATCCGGGCGCTGCTTGCCAAGTCCGTGGACGCGGTTGAAATCGTGCTGGTCAACGACGGCAGCAAGGACAAAAGCTGGCAATTGATTGCGGATTTTTGCCGCCGGCGCCCGGATTGGGTAGGGGTCAATCTCTCCCGCAATTTCGGGCATCAACTGTGTCTGGTCGCCGGGCTCGAAACGGCGCGCGGCGATGCGGTGGTTTCCATGGACGCGGACCTGCAGGACCCGCCGGAAGTCATTCTGCAACTGCTGGAGGCTTACCGGCAGGGTTACGATGTCGTCTATGCCACGCGCCGTGAACGCGGCACGGAAACCTTCACGAAGCGATTTACCGCCCAGGTCTTTTATTTCCTGATCGAAAAATTGAGCGGCGTGCCCATCCCGCGCAATACCGGGGATTTCCGCCTGTTGAGCCGGCGCGCGCTCACCGAATTGTCGCGCTTGCGGGAAACCCATCGCTTTCTGCGCGGCCTGGTGCCGTGGATTGGGTTTCCGCAGACGCAGGTTTTTTATGACCGCGGCGAACGGGCCGCCGGCGAGACACATTATCCGTTCCGAAAAATGGTGCGTTTTGCGTTTGACGGCATCGCTTCCATGTCCGCCATGCCGTTGCGGCTCGCGTATGTGTTTTCATTATTGCTGTTCAGCGTTTTTGTGGTTTATATTTTTTACGTCGTCTATTCGCATTTCATCCGCGGGAGCGAGTTGGTGCCGGGCTGGACGTCCATTATGTCCGCCATTACGATTTTCGGCACGATTCAACTCCTCCTGTTCGGAGTATTCGGGGAATATTTGGGACGCATTTACGAGCAATCAAAGAACCGCCCGTTGTTTATCATCCAGGAAATCGTGCAGGCCGGCGCGGAAACGGAATCCGCCGCGCCGAAAATTTAAATGTCTTTTTCTCTTCGCCAGACCGGTCCGGTAAAAATCGCCGTTTTTCTCCTCGCCCTCGTTACTTTGTTTCGTTTGTGGTACGCCACGCGGATAGGGCTGGTCGCGGACGAAGCCTACTATTGGCTGTGGGCAAAACATCTGGCCCTGTCGTATCGGGACAAGGGTCCGGGCGTGGCGTGGCTCATCGCCGTGGGCATCAAACTGTTCGGCAACACGGTGTTCGGCATTCGTTTTTGTGGGGTTATCCTCAGCAGCGCCACCGGATGGCTCATCTTTGTGCTGGCGCGGCGGCTTTACGATGATCGCACGGCTCTTTGGTGCCTGGCGATGGCTTTGGTCATTTGGGAAATGGCCATCGGCTCCATCCTGATGACGATTGACACGCCGAGCGTCTTTTTCTGGGCCCTGGCCGCATTGCTGTTCTGGGATGGGTTGCAAAACCGGAAGCTGTCCACGTGGTTTTGGCTCGGGCTGGCCATCGGCGCGGGTTTTCTTGCCAAATTTACCAATGGCGTTCAGCTCATTTGCATTGGCTTTTTCCTGTTATGGTCGAAGGAACATCGGCGGCTTTTGTTCAGCCCGCAAATCCTGGTCATGGGCGCGGCCTTTGCCCTGGCCAGCCTGCCGATTCTGGTGTGGAACATGCAAACCGGGTGGGTCCACGTCATGGCGTTGCATTCGCGGAGTGGCGTGACGAATACCTTTCACATTCGTCCCGGCCAATTGCTGAAATTCATTGGCGAACAATCCGGCGTCGTTTCCCCATTATTCATGATCGGCATGGTCGTGGCCGCCATCGCCTTGCTGGCCAAACGCGGGCAGGATTTGCGGACGCGATTTTTGTTAAGCCAATTTCTTCCCATTTACGCCCTCTTCCTGTTTTTTGCCCTGAATAACGCCGGCCAGCCGAACTGGACCGTTCCCGCGCTCGTCACTGGAATTATTTTCACGGTGGTTTTCTGGCGCGACCTCGCGGCGCGCGCGCCGATTTGGCGCCGGATCGCCGGGGGGTCATTTATTGTGACGGCCCTGATCACCGTCGCCCTGCATTTTCTACCGTTCGTTCCCGTGCCGAGGAACTTAAATCCCTTTCGCCGGTCCGAGGGCTGGCCGGACTTTGCCGCGCAAATCCAGGCGGCCCGCGTCGCAAATACGGCGGACCTTCTTCTGGGTTCGGACTACCAGAGCGCCAGCCTGATGGCCTTTTATCTGCCGGACCAGCCGACAACGTATCTCCCTCCCGCCCCTTATGGCAGCACGCAATTCACCCTGTGGCCCGGATACCAGGTCACGCCCGCCACTCGGGCGTTATACGTTACCTGGGATCCCCAAGACCCTCCGCCATCATTGCAAAAGCAATTTGCGAACATTCGATTGGTGGACCAGTTCTGGAGCCACGACCGCGGCGACCCCATCAAGCGCGCCTGCATCTATCTTTGTACGCAGTAGTTTGGCCACAGAGACCCGGAGGCAAAGAGACGCAACTAAAGAGGATGGATGATTGAAGATGGAATGTGGATTCGTCCAAAACCACTCTCTTCTATCGCATTGACGAGGCGGGGGCATCCGGAGAAAATTGTTTTACAGGCGTCATGAAGCAAATACTCTGGAGTTCTCTTTCCGCGCGAAAACGCCGGATCATCGGCTGGGTGCTGATTTTGGTGATTCTCTACGGGATCACGGGTTTCTTTATTCTGCCGCCAATCATCCGCGCCGTGGCCATCAAGGAATTGTCCACGCAATTGGACCGCAAGGTGAGCATCCGGAAAATCAAATTGAATCCGTTCGTTCCTTCCGTTGCCGTGGACGGTTTGCTCATTCAGGACAAAGACGGCCAGCGGTTTGTTTCCTGGGAGGAAGTGTATGTCAGTTTTCAGCTTTCATCCGTCTTTGCCAAAGCATGGACATTCCGGGAAATCAGGGTCGTCCAGCCTTACGCCCGCGCCGAGATGAACAAGGATTACACATTCAATTTCTCGGACCTGATCCAAAAATTTTCCACCAACGCGCCGGCTACGCCGCCGAAACAGCCCTCCAAACCGCTGTTGGTGCGAGTCAAGCGGCTGAATATCATCGGCGCGAGGGTCTCGGTCGCCGATTTTGCCGAACGCACGCCCTTCCGGCGCATGATCGGGCCAATGGATTTTGACCTGGGGGATTTTCGCACTGCGCCGGATGAAAACAGTTCGTATTGGTTTGCCGGCGCGACGGACACCGGGGAGAATTTTTACTGGCGCGGCCGCTTTTGTCTCAATCCGTTGAGTTCGCGGGGCCAATTTACCGTTGGCGGCGTCACCTTGAACAAATTCGCGGCGCTTTACCAGGATCTATTGCCGTTTACGATTCGAGACGGCCAAATCGCCGTGTCCGCGAACTACAAATTCGCCCTGGACGCGACGAACCGTGTCGCTGCGGTCACCGATGCGGCCTTTGCTTTGTGGGACTTTAAGTTGGCGCGTCCCGGGGATACGAATGATGTGCTGCAACTTTCCCACCTCGCGGTGACCGGAATTGACGCCGATGCAGTTGCACGCCGGGCCGAAGTGGGGCGCGTCATGGTGTCCGGCGCCAATATTTTCGTGCAGCGGGGCAAAAACGGCGACCTCAACATTGCCATGCCATCCCGGCCGGCTCCAAAGGCGGCGGCGCAAGGCGCGCCGGTTGCAGCCGGCGGCGGTATCCCTGCGCTTTTGAGTTCGATAACGAACACCGTCGCAATGATATTGGCCAGCACAAACCAGGGGGCGGGTGTCATTCATGAGATCATCGTGACGAACAGTGCCGTGCGCCTTGAAGATCTGGCCAATTCGCGCCCGGTAACTTTGGATTTGAACGACATTTCGGTGGAGGCCAAAAATATTTCCAATCTTGGGAATACCAACCTCACGCTCGCGCTTTCATTGGATTGGAATAAAACCGGAAAAATCAACGCGGGAATGAATGTGCTGGCCGCGCCATTGACGGCGGACATTCATTTTGCCCTGGATCATTTGGACCTGAGCCCGCTGGACCCTTATCTGGAATCGCAAGTGAACGTTCTCATTCCCCGGTGCCATTTTGGCATGGACGGTGACATTCACGTCCGCACTCCGCCGGGTGGATTGCCGGACATTGAGTTTCAGGGCGCGACGCGGCTAGACGATTTTCGGGCCGTGGACGGCGTGATGGGCGAGGACTTGCTGGCGTGGGATTCGATTCAGGTCTCGGGTATTGACGCGAAATTGAATCCCGTGAGCGTTTCGATTAATAAAATCTTCCTGGACCACGTTTCCCCGCGCGTCGTGATTGAAACCAACGGGGCCATTAATCTCCTTATGGTGCTGAATCCCGCCGGCAGTTCGGCTAGATCCAACTCTCCCGCCGCCACTGGACACGCAACCGCGTCCACGGCCAATTCCAGTCTGCCTCCCATGCCGCCCGTTGCCATTTCCAGCATCGTCTTCACCAATACGCAACTTCAGTTCACCGACCGCTCGGTGTATCCGGCGGTGAGCCTGGCTGTCCTCCAGGGTGACGGAACCATTAATGGGATTACCACGGCGGAACTTCAGCATGGCGATATTGACCTGCACGCGCTGGTGGACGGCGTCGGTCCGGTGGCCATTACCGGCCGCATCAACCCCTTTAGCGGCACGCAAACCAATCTGGTCAAGGTTTCCCTGAAAAGCATGGATTTGCTGCCCACCAGTCCGTACTCGGGCAAATTTGCCGGCTATCGCATTGCCCGGGGAAATTTGAACGTGGAATTGGACTATCAATTGGTGGGCCGAAAATTGAAGTCTCAAAATGTCATCGTGCTGGATCAATTCACCTTTGGGGAAAAAGTGAACAGTCCGGAGGCCACCAAATTGCCGGTGCGCCTGGCGATTGACATTTTGAAGGACCGGGAGGGCAAAATCGTTTTGGATGTTCCGATTGAAGGCAGCCTGGATGATCCCAAATTTCGGATAAGCAAGGTCGTAGTGCGCGCGCTTGAGAACATTCTCGCGAAAGTGGCCACGTCGCCTTTTGGCCTGTTGGGGGCGGCCTTTGGCGGCGGCGGCCAGGAACTGAGTTATGAAGAATTTGCGCCCGGCAGCGCCGATCTTTCGGCCGCCACCAAACAAAAACTCGATGTGCTCACCAGGGCGCTTTACAACCGCCCGGGCCTGCAACTGGAGATCTCCGGAAGCGTGGACCCAGTGGCCGATCACGACGGCCTGGAACGAGTTGCTTTTGAGAACGAACTTCGCTTGCGCCAATGGAAATCTCTTCGCAAATCCCAACGGGCCGCCCTAACTCCCGACGAGATTGTGCTGACGCCCGAGCAGCGGACGCATTGGATTAAAGAACTCTATAACGAAGCTTTGAATAGCGGCCAAATCAGCCCCGCCGCGCTGGCGGCAAATACCAACCTGGCGGCCATGGCAGCCCAAATACAAGCGCCGCCGCGGAAGACCGACAAACTGGCCAGCTATTTGTCCCGAAGCCCTAATCCGGGGCCGAAGACTGCCGCTGCCGTTCCTCCGGGTAAATCCAAAGCCGGCCCGCCCGTGGATCCAAAGGAGGCATTGTTAATTGCGCTGATTCCTGTTTCCGACAGCGATTTGGAGGAGCTTGCGCGGAGGCGAGCCCAGGCGGTTCGCAGCTACCTCCTGTCGAGCGGCAAGGTGGAGGCCAATCGCCTGTTTTTAACTCAGAGCCAAAATGGCGGCCTGCGCCAGGATGGTAATCGTGTCTATTTGCAACTCGACTGACGCACACAGCCAGTCATCATTCATCTCCGGTCACTTGTCACGCGCCCTCGGTTCTACCGGTTGCCCTTGTCCATGCCCAAAATCTCGAAATGGACGGCCTTATCCCAAATACTATGCTCATCCAGGCGCAGGGCCGTGGCGCGCCTTCGTGCCTGCGTTTCAAACCAATGCTCCCAAAAGGAGCCGGAGGAAAGGGTTGAAGGAAAAGGTTCAGTGTCAATTTCGTGCAGGTGCAGTATGGATTTGGCCATAATTTAATTCGTTAAAAAATTTCAAAACGGAAGGCTAAGTTGGTCTTTTTTTCCCGTCGCAGTATCCCGCGATTTCCCGAAAGACGCTTGCCTTCCGTGTTTTAGGTTTAGCGATTGACGTGCCACGGCGCCCGGACGATGAAAACCCGCAATTTTCTTGGGGTTTTAGCGGGCTTAAAGTCTGGAAAAGTGAACGGGGAAAGCATTTTGCAAAGAGGGTGGAAAAGGTTGAATGCGTTTTGCAAAATGGGCATGAGGGGGGTTGAACATGCAATTTAACTGGCTTATTCAGCCCGTTTTGCGCAAACTGAAGCCATGAGGAAAACCAAAACGTCGCGCCGCCTCCGAATGAAACCCCTGGAAGCCGGCCAAATTTGGGAGGTCACCGGGATGAACCTCCAGGTAAATCTGGTGGGAAAACTGTTGGTGCATTACAAGCTGGCCAAACCCGGCGCCGTCCGCATTCCCAATCTCGTCAATGGCCGCGCGACGATTGAAAAATTCCTCAAGAAAAACAAAGCCGTGCTCATCAAAACCGCTTAAACCGTCATTATTTCCTTTTCCTTGGCCGCCACGTGCGCGTCAATTTTGGCGATGTATTGGTCGGTCATCTTTTGAATTTCCTTTTCCGCGCCTTCGATCTCTTCTTCACCGACGCCGCCGGAGGTCTTGGCCTTTTTTAAATGCTCCAGCCCTTCGCGGCGCACGTGGCGGATCGCCACGCGGCCGTTCTCGGCCATTTGCTTGACGATTTTGACAAATTCCTGGCGGCGCTCCTGGCTCAATTCCGGGAAGGAAATACGGATGATTTTGCCCTGGACCGTTGGGGACAGGCCCAGGTTTGCTTTCTGAATCGCTTTTTCAATGGGGTGCAGCGAAGTGGCGTCCCAGGGTTGGATCACGAGTTGGCGCGGTTCGGGCGTCGTGATGCCTGCCAGTTCCCGCACGCGCATTTGCGATCCATAAACTTCCACCAGCACATTTTCCACGAGCGCCGGAGAGGCCTT
Source organism: Verrucomicrobiia bacterium (assembly GCA_030038175.1). GTDB lineage: Bacteria > Verrucomicrobiota > Verrucomicrobiia > Limisphaerales > UBA11358 > UBA11358. The sequence continues at coordinate 1,255 of JASHPN010000071.1, read as the reverse complement.
GCCGGTGCGGACGCCGGCAAATTCATTGGTGACGACCTGCTCGGTCTTGATCATTTTATCTTCCGCTTCCAGCAAAATTTCATCGGGTGCCATAGGCTTGGAACAGTAACAATGAACTTGCGGCGGGTCGAATGAAAAAGTGCCATTACTCCGCCGATTGCCATACGACCCGTTCCAGCGCGAACCGCATGGCTGCATAAACCCCTGTGACAATGACGGCTTCGACCGTTATCAATTCCCAAAACCAGCCTTGCATCCGGGCAAAGATAGCGAGACCGGACAGAGCCATGGCGATCATCATGGCCCCGACCATCAGCATTCCGCGCCCTGCCGCCTTGGCCTCTTCCGTGGGCGAAGAAAGCGGGATCGCCTTGCCGAAGAGCGCCGGCACCAGTGCGTAAACCGGGACCGCAATGATCCCTGGCAGCAGCAACAGCAATTGCGAGTTAAAGCCGCGCAACAACCAGATGAGCGCCGTGAAAATCAACAGCATGGGAAGCGTGAGGAAACAGAGGACCGCCCGGCGCGCGCCATGGCAGATCGCCGCCGGCCCTCGCATTGGGGCCACGCGGAAAATATCCGCAGCCTGCCATTGTTGCGAATATTGCAGCATGCTCAGTCCCAACACGGGAACCACCCCCAGGTACGCTCCTGAAAAAGCGACGCCAAAGTCGAAGTCGTTATGGGGCTGAAACAAAAAAATGAATGGCATCACGAGCATGGGCGCTATGCCCGGATAGATCCGCAATTTGACGTCGCGGTCCCGAACGAGATAAGCCGTCGTGAGCAGAAACGATGCGCGCGCCACCGGATCGCGCAGCCACCAGGATAGGGGAGGAACGTTGACCAGCCGGTCCAGCAGCCGTCGGCCCGTTTTTTTTGCCTTTCGACGCGTCACCGCTTCGTTCAGAGATTGAAGTCCGCTTTCATAGGTCTGGGCCAGTTTCCCGAAGGCCAGCCACAACACGATCCCGGTCACGATGACGGCAATCGCCCCCATCGCCCACGATATCCGCGCCGCGCTTCCGGCGAAGGCATCGTCGAAGCCGGCAAACCAGGCTGGCGGCAGAACGCCAATCCACCAGGTACTCTCGCTGGGCGTCAGCGCCCGGCCAAATCGGAAGACGAGCCGGGGCAAAATTTGGCCGCTCAACACTGCCGTCACGGACACCATAACCTGCGTCATCGTCATGAGCCCTTCCAGCCGTTCGCGCCCAAACCAGCGCAGGCACAGTTGGTAAACCAGCACCACGCA
>JASHPN010000070.1 GCA_030038175.1 Verrucomicrobiia bacterium | reverse complement strand
ACCCAGCCCATCCCCGGGCCTTTGAGCCGCTGGTTTTGTTTTCTCCCCCATGGAGCGCTCGAACTCGCCGTCCTCTTTACGTTCCTTGCGGAATTGGTCGCGCCGTGGTTCGCGTTCTACCCCCGACTGGCCAGGCACCTTGCGGGGGCCGTTATCGTCCTCTTCCAAATCATCCTGATTTTGAGCGGCAACCTTTCCTTTTTAAACTGGCTGACCATCATCCCGGCGCTGGCCTGTTTCGATGACACGTTTTGGCGCAAAATCTTTCCCCGGCGCCTCATTCAACGCGCGGTCGCAGCCAATGACTCGGCGCGCCTCTCTCGATGGATGCGGGGCGCCGCCTGGACGGTGGCGGTCATCATCGCATTGTTAAGTTTTCAACCCGTGGCCAATCTGATTTCTCCCAAACAGATCATGAACACTTCGTTTGATCCGCTTGACCTCGTCAATACCTACGGCGCTTTTGGGTCGGTGGGGCGTGTGCGATTGAATGTCGTATTTGAAGGCACCGACGCGATGACGCCGGATGCCAATGCCGTCTGGCGGGATTATCCTTACCGGGCGCTGCCCGTCGCCCTTGACCGGAGACCTCCGCAAATTGCGCCTTACCAGCCCAGACTCGACTGGCAGATGTGGTTTGCTTCCATGGGCTCGCCTCAACAATATCCGTGGACATTGCATTTGGTCTGGAAACTTCTCCACAATGATCCCGGCGCATTGAGCCTCATGGGAGGGAATCCTTTCCCCGGCAAACCTCCGCGCTATGTGCGGGCTGTCCTCTACCGATACGCATTTGCGCGGCGAAATTCCGCCGGCCTGTGGTGGCAGCGCCAGGAACTGGGCCTGTGGCTCCCGCCGCTGTCCGCGGACGACCCGCGCCTGCGCCAAATCCTGAATGAGGCCGGCTGGAGGTAAATCAACCCGGTGATTTTTATTATTTCTTTTTCTTGTTATCGGGGGCAATCTCCGCTAAAAGAAAAATATGAGTCAGCAGAAGCCCGGAATTAAGTCGGATAAGGCGAAGCGTCTGCGCGAAGTGCGGCGGCGGCTTGAATGGACTCAGCAACAGATGGCCGACGCCCTGGGCCTGGACGCTTCCTATTTATCGCAACTGGAAAACGGCCACCGGAACCTTGACGATTGGTATTTGAAAAAGGCCGGCGAACTGGAAAAAAACCAGACCGCGCCCGAGCCGCGCTCCTCCCGTCCCAGCGCCGAAGCCTGCGTGGCCTATCTGCGGCAGTTCCTGGCTACCTGCAAAGAGCCGGCCAAAATCGTCTGGACTTACGTTGAGTTGCAGGAGCATTTCCCGTTGGACAAATGGGCCACTCTGGAACAAGGCGTTAGTTCAAAATTGCCTTTCGGCGCGGCAAGTTTGGCACCGAAATCGGCGCCGCCTTATGGCCGCGAACGTCCGAAGCCATAATTAGCGCGCTGACCTTCAGTTGTTTGGCCCATCGCTTAAGTTTGTGCGCCACTTCGAATCGTTTGGCCGCCGGCCAAAGTGCGGCAATTTCCTCAAGCTCCGGCTCGAGCCTTACCCGGCAAAACTGTTTTTCCGTTTTCATGCGCCTCCATGGTCGCCGCAAGGGTTGGACATCCGCTGTCCATGTGAATAACTTTAATTCAATGAAATGCCTTATTATTGGCTGCGGTTATGTGGGCCTGCCGCTGGGCGCGGAATTGGTTCGGCTCGGCCACGAAGTTTTTGGACTGCGAAGAAATCCCTCATCTGAAGTCGAAATGAAGCGCGCCGGCGTTCAGCCGCTCTATGCGGACATTACCCGACCGGATACTTTGGCCGCGTTGCCGCGCGCCTTTGATTGGATCGTTCATTGCGTCGCCGCCGGCGGCGACGCCGACAATTACCGGCAGGTTTATTTGGAAGGCACGCGCCGCGTGGTTGAATGGTTGTCGGTTTCGCCGCCCAAAAAATTTCTCTATACCGGAAGCTCGAGTGTTTATGGCCAGACCGACGGTTCGTCGGTAAAGGAATCCAGCCCGGCGGAGCCTGCGGCGGAAACGGCAAAGGTTTTGGTGGATACCGAAAAAATCCTCATCGAGGCGTTTCAACAGAAACAGTTTCCCGCCCTCATTTTAAGGATCGCCGGCATTTACGGGCCTGGCCGCGGCCATCGGTTTAAACAGTTTCTCAACAATGAGGCGCGCATGGACGGCGACGGCTCGCGGTTTTTGAACATGATTCATCGAGACGACGTGGTGGGTTGCATGGTCGCCGCTTTGAAGGCCGGCCGTCCCGGGGAAATCTATAACGCTGTGGATGAGGAACCGGTCAGCCAGAAAAATTTCTTTGAATGGCTGGGCGGGACCCTCGGCAAATATCCGCCCCCATCCGGCGCGGAGAATCCGGACGAAGACCGCAAACGCGGGACCACCAACAAGCGCGTATCCAACCGCAAATTAAAAATGGAGCTCGGGTATCAGTTTAAATATCCCAATTTCCGAAAAGGCTATACCGCTGAAATCCAGCGTTTGTCGGATGCCGGCGAATTGTCCATTCTGCCGGACGAACGCTAGCGAATGTCCGGATAATGCTCTTTCAAAGTCCGGAGACGGCATTTGAAAATCCTTGAAAATTTCGGCTGAAACGATGACAATTACCGGTGGACTTGCATGAGCCAGGCCATCAAAATTCTTTACCTCGAGGATGATCCCGGCGATGCGGCGCGCGTTGCGGCCAAATTGCGTGAGAGCGGCATGGTTTTTGACATGCAGCGCGCGGATTCCCGCGAAGCCTTCCTGGCCGGTTTGGAACCGGCCCCGGACGTAATTCTTTCCGACCATGGCTTGCCGGCCTTTGATGGCCTGCGGGCTTTCGGAGCGGCTCGCGAAAAATGTCCCGAGGTGCCGTTCATTTTTGTCACCAACGCGCTGACGCGGGAGATGGAAATTGAAAAGCTGATGGGCGGCGTGGCGGACTATGTGCGGAAGAACGAGCTCGATTATTTGTCCGTGGCCATGCGCCACGCGTTGCGTGAGGCCAATGAGTGGCGAATGCGCCGGCAGCGGGTGAAGGAATTTTTCAAACAGCCGGCGGAGGATCCGGCGGCCTTGTTGCCCATTTGCTCTCATTGCAAGAAAATCCGGAATCGCCAAAATCAATGGCAACCTCTGGAAATTTTCTTTTTGGAAAATTTAAATATCCGCTTTACTCACGGTGTCTGTCCCGATTGTGTTCCCAGATATTTTTCGGCCGGCGAACGGTTCCGTTCCAAAGGCTAATACGGATTCCCCCCCGAATTCCTGCCTCCTCGGTTTATGGATTGACCAAAGCGGACGGTGCGATTGAATATGGCGCATGAAGGGATCAAGCCCGCCGTCGTTTCCCGCGAGCCTGTGGCGGGTTATTTTCGGTCTTCTTTGGCTTTCGGGAGTCGTCGCCGGGGCGTTCGGCGATTATCTGCTCCACTACGCGTTCCGGCACAAAGGTTCTATCCGCCTCCTGCGCGCCCATTGGCTCCAGCGTCATTGCCGTCTGGCATTGGATATTTTTAGGCTCCAAATGCGCGTGAGCGGACCTGTTCCGCAAGGCGGCCTGCTGATTTCAAATCATCAAAGCTATTTGGACGTTCTTGTTCTTTCCTCAATCATGCCTGTGGTTTTCGTATCCAAGCGCGAATTGAAATATTGGCCGTTCATCGGCTGGCTCGCGCAATTGGCCGGAACATTGTTCGTGGATCGCCGGCGCCGGACGCAGGTGGGGCAAACGAACAGCGAAATTCAGTCGGCGCTCGACTCGGGATTGCTCGTCGTTCTTTTTCCGGAAGGCACCAGCTCCGATGGCCGCGGCGTTTTGCCATTTAGATCCGCGCTCCTCGAACCGGCGGCGCGCCGCACCCATCCTCTCACCGTCAGTTGTATTCAGTATGCCATGGATGATGGTGATCCCGCTTCGGAAGTCTGTTATTGGGGCGACGACGTGTTCTTTCCACATCTATTGAATCTTTTGAAATGGCGCGGTTTTCGCGTCTCCGTTCACTTCTCGCCGGCGCCCTCGGTCACGACGGACCGCAAAGAATTGGCCCGCCACCTTCGCTCCGAAATTCTGAGATTAAGAGAAACCAACGGTCCATGATTGGCCGTTGCAGGTGAGGACTCTGGGATCCCCCTTCCAATTTTTCGGACGCATTGGGAGCATCGCTCGAGGTTATGGCGGACCGGGGTTAGGTTCAGGTCCAGGCAAGGGCATACGCATTTTTTTGTCCTTAGGCAGCGCGCGGAGGAAACGAGCGGTAAGTGATTTATGATAAGTAAGTTAACTCTGATTTGAATCCGTCGATTCGTTGCCCACGCGCCGATACCGGTTCAAGGAAGCTTCCTTTCGATTCTTTTCGCACACATTGGGACCATGAACCAAAACTATCGTCTGTCGTTCCAGGCCGTCGGCCGATGATTCCCCTCTCCCGCCGGGAGAGGAGTGGGGGAGAGTCGTCCGAGTGAAAAATCCAGTCAGGTTCGCGCGGAGGGAAAGTCTTCCGAGCAAAAACACCGTTCGGTTCATGGAAAAGCTCCTGATTTTTTTCCTTTTTCCTCCGGCCCTTTTCCTTTAAACCCTCCTTATGTCATCATTAAAAAATGTAGCCGCCCTGCTGCCGGCGCTCGCTCTGCTTCCGGCCGCTTTCGCCGATGACGCGAAGGATATACCGGTCAAACACTTCATCTATATCATCCAGGAAAATATTACGTTCGACCATTATTTTGGCACGTTCCCCGGGGCGGATGGCATTCCAAAGGATGTTAGACTGTCGTACATGCCCGATGGCGAAAACATCTACGCCCCGTTTCATCTGAGCAAAACGTCCATTCCGCATGACCTGAACCATAGCTGGCAGGCGGCCCATGTGGCCTATGACGACGGAAAGATGGACGGTTTCATCCGCGGCGAATGGCCAATGGCGTTGTCGTACTATTGGAAAGGCCCGCTGCCTACCGTGGATCCCGAGGATATTTTTCCCCTGGACGATAACCCCGACCTGGTTAAAGAAGATTTGGCCCTGGCCAATGCCGGGCGCGGCCGGGCGGGGCGCCGCCAAAACCCCGGCGAGGCCGCCGCCATTGCCGCCGGAAATCTTCCCACCAGGCATCGCGCTACTCCGCCGTCCGGACCGCCTCCGGATTGGGTGACCAACACTCTTTCCTGGTACGATTGGCATGAGATTCCCAATTACTGGGAGTATGCCCGGCGTTTCACCCTCTGCGACGCGTTCTTTTCATCCCTTCAGGGACCGAGCGAGCCAAATCATCTTTACACCGTTGCGGCGCAGTCGGGCGGCCTGGTGAATAATCCCGGGCGCGGCATTGCCGGCGAGGACGGCGTTTATAGTTTCACGACGCTTGCGGAATTGCTCCAGCACTCGAAACACAGTTGGAGATATTACGACGAGAAGAAGAATCCCAAGGCACATTCCCTCTGGAATCCCATGCCTGGGTTTAAGGGCATTTCCAGCAGCCCGGAAATGATGTCCCATCTCGTCTCACTGGATGAATTTTATGCCGATGCCGAAGCCGGTCGGCTGCCGGAAGTTTGCTGGATTGTTCCAACCGCCGCGGACAGCGAGCATCCCCCGGCTGACAGCGCGCGTGGAATGTGGCACGTCACAGGTCTGGTTAATGCCGTGATGCAAAGTCCCGAGTGGAAGGACTCCGTCATCGTCGTGACCTGGGACGATTACGGCGGTTTTTACGATCATGTGCCGCCGCCGCAAGTGGACAAGTACGGATATGGCTTCCGAGTCCCTGCCTTGATTATTTCCCCCTGGGCCAAACCCGGATATATCTCCCACGTTCACTACGATTTCACGTCGCCGCTAAAGTTGATTGAAGATCACTTTGGCCTCGAATCGCTGGCCGAACGGGACAAGGCGGCCAACAACATGCTCGACTGCTTCGATTTCCACCAGAAGCCCAACCCGCCCGATGTGATCACGCGAACGACCCAGCTTGCGTTTTAAGCGCCGCCGCGCCCGCAACAGAGCCGCGACCGTGAGGGAGCGTCCCGGGGGTCGAACGGAAAACATTAAAGCGCCTCGCGCAAGAAGGTCGAGCCCACGACTCGCGATTCGGAATCGGCGCGGTCGAACGGAAACATTAATGCTATTGTGCACGGGGACCACACCTGCCTTGTGTTCGACTGAACTCTTTTCTAATTGAGGTCCATGGGGAGCTTCGACCTCCAAAATTGGACGCGCATCGTGCCGGTCGTGGTGCGCTTGCGTCGTGGAGTACGGCGGCAACCCCGAAGGCTTTCGGGGGACGCCGCTTTCGGATGAGATATGCCCCTGGAAGGCCAATTTGTCACCGGATGTGCAATAGCGTTCCAAGGCGGTGTCGCAGCCACCGCAGTCCAAGACCTTTCGGCGTTTCGATCAGTTCACGGAAAGCCGTAATGACTCGCCGTTCGCCTATCGGAACCATGAACCAATGCGGTAGGGCTGCGCTGCCGCGCGGCCAAACCTGCGGCTCACAATCGGCCCTATTGCCGCGCAGCCATTGATATTAAAAGCGTCTCGACAACCATTCGTGAATCTGTTCCTATTGATTTATGTCGGAAACCGGGCCATTCGGAAATTTGTCGTAAGATTGTGAGACCAAAGGAAATACTTCTGGTATTGACGTTGCTGGTCTTGACTTTTTCCAGAATGGGCTTGGCGGCGGCCTGCGTTGTCACCAATAACCTGGACAGCGGCAGTGGCTCCCTGCGTAATGCCGTTGCCAATGCTCCGGCCGGTTCCACCATCACCTTTGCTGCCAATCTCTCCGGTCAGATCATCACACTCGTCAGCGGCCAGATCGAGCTGAGCAATAATATCACCATTGACGGTTCTTCGCTGACGAACCAGGTTCAGATCAACGGTAACCAGACGTCATGTATCTTCCAGGTGGACGGCGGCGTGATTGCCGTGTTGAATTCGCTGACAATCACCAACGGCTACGGCACCCCGGACTCCACGCAATTCGGCCCTGCTGGCGGAATTTCTAATGAAGGTGCGCTGACTGTGAGCAACTGCACCTTGGCCGGCAACCAAAGCGTTGGCATAGAAGCAAGTGGTGGTATTTTCAATTCCGAGGGATCGGTATTGGCAAACAACTGTACTTTCTCCGATAACCAAGCCAATTATTTTGTGGGAGGCGGTGCTATCCTAAACAGCATTGGAAGCGTGACAGTCAACAACTGCACCTTCACAGGCAATCAGGCCAACGGTAACGCTGGCGGTGCTGGCGGTATTTTGAATGATGACGTTTTAACAGTAAATAATTGTACCTTTTTCGGCAATCAAGCCAGCAAAAGTCCACTCGTCTATAACGGCACGGCTGCGGGCGGCATCTGGAATGAAACCTTTGCTACCGTGAGCCTCGTTAATTCCATTGTCTCAGGAAACACGGGTGATGCTGACTTCACAAACGACGGTTATGCCGTCGAAGCGAGCAATCTGATCGGCGTTGCCAATATTAGTTTGGCCCCGCTGGGCAACTACGGCGGCCCCACCCAAACCATGCCGCCGCTGCCCGGCTCTCCGGCCATTGATGCGGGCGATGATTCGGTCACCAGTTTTCTGGTTACCGATCAGCGCGGTTACCTGCGTCTCTCCGGCCCAAATGTGGACATCGGCGCGGTCGAAGACCAATATGCCGCTGCCAACAATCCGCCGGTGCTGAAAAATTCCATCTGGACCGCTGCCGCCGGCGGGACTTTCCAATTCATGTTCACCAATTCCGCGAATATTGATTTCACGGCGCTGACTGCTACGAACGTCGCCCTGCCGCTGGGCGATTGGACAGTATTGGGTAATGTCACCCAGGTCTCGCCCGGCGTTTATCAATTCACCGACTCCGGCGAGCCCCGATCACCGCGCCGCTTCTACCGCATCGTCTCGCCGTGATCCCTGACTAAATCCGGCGCAGCCGCAAATCGAAAGCCCGATAGGGGCGGCATATAATAGCCCAGCAACATTCGCCGGGGTTCATTGATTAGGACGCCCGTCCCAATAACGGCCACGTTCATACCAGCGTCGCCGCATAATCCCGCGCAAGCTTCGAAAGACCCTCACAAACGCTTTTATACTTCTCGTCGTTTGCCAAATTCTTCAATTCATTCGGATCGGTCGGATCCAGGAGCATCGCTCCATCGCGTCCGTTCGCGCCGTATTCAGCGTAACGCCATTGCGCCGTGCGCACGGCCGTGCCGTGAATGGTCTTCCCATCTTCGCTCCAGATGCTGAACGCCGGTTTGTCCCATTCCGCGGAAGGATTATTCAATAACGGTGCGAGGCTCTCGCCCTCTAATTCATAGTCCGTTGGCCGGGGCAAGCCGCACAATTCGATGAGTGTGGGATAAACGTCCAGTGATTGCGCAATCCGCAGGCAACTTTGTCCGTTGCCATTCATCCCTGGCGCCGAAATGATGAGCGGCACGCGTGTGCCCATTTCAAACAGGGATCCGGCTTTCGACCATTTGCCTTTTTCGCCCAGTTGATAGCCGTGATCGGCCATGAACACGACAATGGTATTCTCGCGCAGGCCCATCCGGTCTAATTCTGAGAGCACCCGCCCGACATTCCAGTCCATCCACGAAATCGAAGCAATGTACGCGCAAATTACTTCGCGCGCCTCCGCTTCGCTGGCCCCGCGCCCAATGAACAGGTCGGCATTATGTGGACGGATGGCCGCCGCGGGAAATCCGGCCGGCACCGTGGGCCAGGCGGCGAAATCCGGCGGCAATTGAATCGCCTTCGGATCATAAAGATCGAAGAATTTTTGCGGCGTCGTGGGCGGGCTGTGCGGCTTCACAAAACCGCACGCGATGAAAAACGGCCGGTCTTTGTATTTGCCCAGGTTTTCAATCGTTCGTTCCGCGGTTTTAAAATCTCCGTGGCCTTCGCCGTTGCCGTCCAGGATGACGATGCGGTCGGAGTACCGTGCCCGCTGGATCCCTTCGGTTACAGTCGCGCCCGAATTAAATTTTGGCGACCGCAAATCCCGGGCTGTGCGCTCGGCGATCTTTGACGTGTCCAAAACATGTCCCAGTTCGTATGATTGCGCCCCGCCTTCGTCGGCTACCGACCATTCGGTTGCGTCGTCCCAGGCTTTGGGATCGTCAATGCCGCCGTGAAAGATTTTCCCGGCCCGCACCGTGGCGTAACCGTTTAGCCGGAACCATTGTGGAAGGCTGATCCAGTCCGGGTGCGCGTCGCGAAACCGCGCCCGGTTAGTCAGGACTCCGGTCCGTGTCGGGTTGCGCCCGGTGAGCAGGGACGCCCGCGACGGATTGCAAAGCGGGAACTGGCAATAATTGCGATCGAATCGAATGCCGGATTTCGACAACGCGTCAAGGTTGGGCGTCTTCGCGTGAAAGCGGCTGGCATAACAGCCCAACTCCACGCGGCAATCGTCGGACATCAAAAACAAGACGTTCGGCCTGCGCGCAGCGGACTTTTGGGCGCGCAAAATATTCGGAAAAGCGATCGCCGCCGCCGCTCCGGCCGCTGCGCGCCCGATGAAATTTCTCCGCGTGATGCGAACTATTGCCATCGTTGGATGCAATCAGAGTAGCGATCGTTTGGACCTTTGACCATCGGCAGTTCTGGTGATGATCCTGACGTTGACGACGCTGAACCCTCACTGGTCAAAAAGGTGAAAAAGGCCCGCCGTGCCGCTTAAACCGCGAGTTATTTTGGACAGTTCCGCTTGGAAAAACCTCACGGTTCAGCCTGCGTCTCGCCACGCGAATTTCTTGGAATTATTCTGAGGCAGAGTTAACAAATCCAGCGAAGACTGGCGGAGAGAGGGGGATTCGAACCCCCGATACAGATTGAGCTTGGCTATTATTGTCAACCATTGGCATTTGTTTGACAGTATTGGCCATTGTTTGATAGGTTGGGCACACTCGGACACACTCAACATGGCCAGCATATTCAAACGCAATCGGTCTCCGTTCTGGTGGATAAAGTTTCGTGATCCGGCAAGCGGATTGGCGAGGAGGGAGAGTACGAAGTTCAGGGTGGGCATTGGCGCGGAGACGCGCAAGGCCGAGCAGTTGCGGGCGGAAAGGACGCTGGCCGAAACCAAAATCGC
>JASHPN010000009.1 GCA_030038175.1 Verrucomicrobiia bacterium | reverse complement strand
AACGTTTGCGCCCATTCTCTACGTCATGAAATACCGGAAATTCGACGACGCCATCGCCATACAAAACGGCGTGCCGCAGGGCTTGAGCTCGGCGATCTTCACCAACGACATGCGCGAGGCCGAACAATTCTTGTCCGCGAGCGGCAGTGATTGCGGCATCGCCAACGTGAACATCGGCACGAGCGGCGCGGAGATCGGCGGGGCGTTTGGCGGCGAGAAAGAAACCGGCGGCGGCCGCGAGAGCGGCAGCGATTCCTGGAAACTCTACATGCGCCGCCAAACCGCGACCGTCAATTTCGGCTCCGATCTCCCCCTGGCCCAGGGCATCAAATTCGAGTCGTAGCGGCAGGCATCCTGCCTGCCGTAGAGCCGTGCTTCCAGCGCGGCGGAACAATCGCCCGATTGCCGCAAGACTTTCGTGACTCTGGGGTCTTTCCTGCTTGAACGACCTTTCCGGGCGGCTGGAAGCCCGCCCTCTACGTCGGGCCGGAGGCCCGACGCTACGATCTCACTGCGTCGAATCCGAAATCGCCTTCACCCTGAGTGATTTCACCGTCACCGTGGATCCGTTGGCCGGAAAAACTGAAACCGGCCGGTCAATTTGCGAATAGTCTCCTTCATGCTCATAACGCTTTTGTCCGTCCACAAAAATCTCCTGGCGCGTCGTCGTGACCATCCATTTTATCGTCACGTATTTTCCTTTAGGAATATGTCCCGCGCCTTTCTTGTGCAAGCCGTTGGCCGGTCCGCCGTCCACCCGCAACTGCCAGGGGTCCTCCTCCCAGTTGAAAATCACCTGGTCCGCCGCGTAAGCCATCCGCAGATTGGTTGAATCCGTTTTCGCGACAATCGTGATTTCAACCGGCGGCCGGTATGACACCGGCGTGTCCAGGTGGTCGGACCCTTTTAGCACCGTGACCCTGGTAAGTTTGATCACCGCCAAGGCCGCCAAACCCCCCGCAAGCAATACGCACAACGCAATGCCGGCCAGCCGTTTGAGCGTGGAAACTTTTATCTGGATGACGCGCTCATCGGGCGGAGTGCCGGCGGCAACGCGTGGGACCGTGATCGCCTGCCGGCACGCCGGGCAATTGATTTGCGAACCGATGTAGCTTGACCCGCATTTGATATTTTGTCCGCATTGCGGACAAGAAAATGTGATTTCCGCCATGCTTCAGGCCCCAGGTGTATTCATATGCGCGATGAGGCGCTCGTTGAGTTCCTGGGCCGCGTTGTACCCGGACAATTTCAATTTCGTCTGAAATGCCGCCACTTCGATCAATCGTGCCAGGTCACGGCCAGGCCGCACGGGAATAATCATATGCGGGATGTCAATGCCGAGCACTTTGACAAATTCCTGCTCCAGGCCAAGACGATCCACGTTGCTGACGTCCTCCCATTGCCGGAGATGGACGACCAGGTCCAGCGTTTTCTCTTTGCGAATACTTTTGACGCCAAACATCGCGGCCACGTTGATGATGCCGATGCCTCGGATCTCCATGTGGCTGCGGGTCAAATCCGAACTGGTGCCCATGATTTCACGGCCGTCCACCAGCGTGACCCGCGTGACATCGTCGGACACCAGGCTGTAACCGCGCTCGATGAGCGCCAGCACGGCTTCGCTCTTGCCGATGCCGCTCTCGCCGCGAATCAGTACGCCCACGCCCAGAATGTCCACCATGCTGCCGATTTCCGTGCCGCGCGGCGCGAACATCATTTCCAGCGCCAGGGTGGCCGCGTTGATAAATTTCATCGTCACCAGCGGCGTCTGAAAAATCGGAACATTCGCGGCTTTGGCGGTGCGCAAAAATTCCCGGTCCGGTTTCAATCCGCGGCTGAAAACCACGCACGGAATCTTGAAAGCGAACAAATCCGCCAAATGCTTTTCCCGCACCTCGTTGGAAAGCGACTGCAAAAAATAGGATTCGGCATGGCCGATCGTCTGAATGCGTTTGTGCGCAAAATATCGGGTGAAACCGCTCAGGGCCAGGCCCGGCCGGTTGACGGTGGGTTCGCGGATGGCGCGGTCAAGGCCGCTGCCATCGGAAATCAGGCGCATCTGAAGGGCCGCGCCATGTTCCTTGTAAAATTGTTCAACCGTAACAGAAGGATGGGCCATAGTTTTGTGTGTTTCGTGTGACGCGTTCTCGTTGCCGCGACTCTATCCGATTTAAATTTAGAGGGGAAGCAGGAATGAGCGTGTTGCGTGTTCCGTGTTGCGTCAAGTATTGCCCGACGAGTTGCGCGATGGCAAAGCCCCTTGCTATATGGAAAATATCGCGTGCCTCATCCTTGTTTTCCTTTGTTCGATTCTTCCCTTTTGCCTGGCGCCGAGCGCGCAATTTCTGACAAGATCTGCGCGAGGTTGTCAATTTTCGAGACCTGCGATTCCTCCACCAGATAATGCGGCCGGGCTCCGGGATAGGGGCGATCCTTCTCACACAAACTCTCGAGCGCCTTGCTGGCGGGAACGATTTTCACATACAACAAATTGTCGCAGACCAGGCCCACGACCTTTCCATCCGTGTAAAGCGCGTACTCGCCAAACATCGCGCGAGCGGTGAAGCGTCCCCGGTCCCGCAGCTTGCCGAGAATGAATTCAATCGTCTCTCTTTGTGTCGCCATAGGTTTGTCAGGATTTCTTTTAATGCGCAGGCGCCGACGTCAAGCCTCGCCTCTTGTGCTGTGATCTCCCAACAATACTTGACGCAACACGCATTACGCACCAGGCCGCCCGTTCACATATTAAACTCCGGCCCGAGATAAATCTCCCGCGCCTTCGGATCATTCGCCAAAAACTCCGCGCTGCCGGCCACGAGCACCTGGCCTTTGTGAATAATGTAACCGCGATCAATTAATTTCAATGTTTCGCGCACATTGTGGTCCGTTACCAGGATGCCCAGCCCGCGTTCACGCAAACGGCGGACGATTTTTTGCACTTCATAGACGGCAATCGGGTCAATGCCGCTGAACGGTTCGTCCAGCAACAGCAGTTTGGGGCTGGTAACGAGCGCGCGGGTGATTTCCAGCCGGCGCTTTTCGCCGCCGCTCAATTGATACGCCCGGCTTTTGGCCACCGGCGTCAAATCCAATTCCTCCAGCAAATATTTCAGGCGCACGGCCTTTTCGTCCCGCGATAATTTCAACGTCTCGAGGATGGCCAGGATGTTTTGTTCCACCGTCAATTTGCGGAACACCGATGGTTCCTGCGTGAGATAACCGATGCCCAGCCGCGCGCGCTTGTGCATCGGCAACCTTGTGATTTTGCGATTTTCAAACGTGACAAATCCTTCGTCTGGTTTCACCACGCCTACCACCATGTTAAACGTCGTGGTTTTGCCTGCGCCATTGGGGCCGAGCAATCCCACGATTTCGCCCCCGCCTACGCCCACCGAGACCTCATTGACAACGCGCCGGCCCCGGTATTCCTTTACCAGCTTGTCCGTCGCCAGCAGGAATTGTCCGTCGCCATCCGCGCTCGCCACCCCGTCTTTTGATTCGTCATTCATCGCTGGATTTTTGCGGCGGCGGCGCATTGGTTCCCCCCGGTCTCATTTCCATGGAATTTGTCCCATTGTGGCTGTTTTTCAAGCCCTGCGGAGGGGCGACATTCGGATAGCCCTTCATTTCGAAGTTCGTATCAACATAAAAGTGGCCGCCGGTACGGTCCCAGGTAAATTTGTCGCTGGTCATGTAGCCGTCGGACTGTTCAATTCTGGGCCAGCGAAGCGGATTTCCGGTCAGCGTGATGGTATCGTTGGTCACACCGTCTATCTCCTGGTATATATCCACTGCCCGGTCACCTGTGGCGCGGGTTTTTTGGCCGTTCTGGGCGATGTAATCAATGACCACATTGGTTTCGGCCACGATGTTGGTGGGCCGCTGCCAGTTTTGGGGGAAAACCGCCTTCACCCAGTCGCACGACAACGTGACCTGCGCATTGGAAACGCAAACATGATCGCGGTAGATCGTCCAATGGTTGTTCAGGTCAAAGTCCGCCGGGCCAAGCGCCGTGATCGTCGTAGGCCCCCGCGATTGGGGCATGACCGGGTCATTCGTCGGCGGTGGGGGCGGGTTGGTTGTGGCCAGTGCCAAAAGAGAATCCACCGCCTTGGTCGTCGCGTTGGTTTGGGCCGAAGCCGTCATCGCGCCGGCGGCAAAAAATAAAATTGCCAACCCGATATAAAACTCCGGACCCCGCCGCTGAGAGGATTTTGGGCTTTTTGGTTTCATCGTGTTTTCGCGATTGGCCTTTCAATGATCGTCTGAATGCCGTTGGAGATTGTGAGGAACGAGTCCCTTTGCCGCCACAAAAATCCTTTGCCGTCAATCTCCAATTGGCCATTGCCCGTGCGCATGTGAACCTCGCCGGAGGATTGCGCCACGCCATTCAACGGGTCATAGACGCATTC
>JASHPN010000069.1 GCA_030038175.1 Verrucomicrobiia bacterium | reverse complement strand
TTTCACCAAGGACAACTCTAAGTGTCTGCGAGCATGAAACATGCCTGACTTAAGACATGTTACGGCTTGTCAATTGGAACTGCCGCGTCCCGGTCGCGTCCAATGCCGGCCCATTTGCCAATTGGCCCGCTGCTCCGCAATTCCTCCTCTTCGTGGACTCGCGTTCTGGCGCTCAAAATATCGCCCCGGCCCAAATAACCCACAACGTGGTCGGGTTGATCCCGTTTTACGACCGGCAGCCGTCCGACATCGTGCTTGAGCATTTTGGCGATGGCATCGTGCAATATTTCGTCCGGAAAGGTCACCACCAGGGCGGTTTTTCCTGCTTCGAGGACGGGCACGTTGCCGGCAGGAGAATTTTCCAAAGCGGCCACCAAATCTCCCCGCGTGATGATTCCCGCCAGCCGTTGCTCGCCATCCACAATCAGCGTGGCCTGCCGGCGAGAAATGACGGGGTCGTTTTTGGCGATGCGTTTCGAAAGTTCCGCGACCGTCATCTCCACCGGAACGATCGGAACATTGGCATCCATAACATCACCCACTCGCATCAATTCAAATACATCCACGCTGTATTCGCGGCTGATGTGCTGGCCGCGCCGGGCCAATTTTTCGGTTAAAATGGAGCGCCGCAGGAGCAGAACGGTAAATCCGAGCGCCGCGACGGTGCCAATGAACAATGCCGGCAGAACGTTTAAATCATGTGTCAATTCCAGAATGAAGATCATTCCGGTAAATGGCGACCGCATCGTGCCGCCCATGATCGCCGCCATTCCGACCATGGCCCATAAACCCGGTTCGCCGACCGGCAGCCAATGTCCAAGCAAAGCACCCAGCGATCCGCCGATAATGAGCAGCGGCGCCAGCACGCCGCCGGAGGTGCCTGAACCCAAAGCCACCGACCACACGATGGCCTTCGCAATTAACAATCCAATCAATAACGCCCCAATCAGTTCCCCGTTCATCAGCGAGTGGATCGTATTATAACCCACGCCAAGCACCTTCGGCTCGATCATGCCGCCAACGCCCACCACCAACGCTCCCAGGGCGGGCCACCACATCCAGTGAATCGGCAATTTTTGAAAGAGATCCTCAAAAGCATAGACCAGGTTCGTCAGCAGCCATGAACCTGCGCCGGCGGCCAGGCCGACGAGCAGGGCCGCGGCCAATTCGCCGGAGGTCAAGGCCGCGTGCGGTACGACCGGAAACATTGGCCCGGCGCCGAGCAGCGGTATGCGCAACACTGCGGCAACCATGGACGCCACAGCTACTGGAATAAAACTGCGCGGGTTCCATTCAAACAACAATAATTCCACTGCCAGCAGCACGGCGGCAATCGGCGTGGCAAACACCGCCGACATGCCGGCGGCCGCGCCGGCCACCAGCAACGTCTTCCGCTCGGCCGCTGAGAGATGAAAAAGCTGCGCAAACAACGAGCCAAAGGCGCCACCGGTCATAATAATCGGACCTTCCGCCCCGAACGGGCCTCCCGTGCCAATGGAGATGGCCGACGAAAGCGGCTTTAAAATGGCCACCTTGGGATTGATCAGGCTGCGCCCCAGGAGAATGGCTTCCAGCGCCTCAGGGATGCCGTGCCCCCGGATTTTTTCGGAACCAAACCGCGCCATGAGCCCGATGATCAGCGCTCCAATGACCGGGACCACCGGCAGCCATGCGCCCAGATGGTTTTGCTCAGGCAACGAAGGGCTGTCAGAAAGGCAATGAAAGAAGAAGAGATTGGTAATCACAGCAATCAGCCAGAGCAACGCCTTGGCAACGCACGCCCCGATGGCGCCTACCGGCACTGCCAGGCATGACAACAGGAGGACCCGCCGGTCCGTCCGGAAGTCGCCCATGGAGTGCGCACCCTCCGTTTCAGACTGCATATTTTTGGGACGATTAAGAATCGACATAAAGGGTATAGCTTATATCGTAACACGATATTGTCAATCAAACACTGCCGACATATTAAACACTGCCAACAACAAATCGTGGCAAAGGAAGTGATTTCCATGCACAATGAATGACTGGTCATTTCCGGGACCCCGCACTAAAATCACGCCATGGCGCAATCGGAAACACTTGGCAAACTCCAGTATGAAGCTCTGGCGGCTTTTCGTTATGCGCTCCGGCGTTTCATTCATTTTAGCGAGCAGGCCGCAAAAACGGCCGGCCTCACCCCGCAGCAGCACCAGGTCCTTCTCGCCATTAAAGGATTTCCCGGGCGCGATTGCGTCACCGTCGGCGAATTGGCTGAGCGCCTGCAACTTCGGCATCATAGCGCCGTCGGCCTGATTGACCGCATGGCCGCGGAAAGACTGGTGGAACGCGAATTGTCCCGCGATGATCGGCGCAAGGTGCTCATCCGTGTCACGGCCACGGGTGAGAAAAAATTGGAGAAACTCTCGGCCATGCACCGCCGGCAACTGAGGCAGGTGGGACCCGAATTGAGCGGTCTGTTGCGCCGCCTCGAAGATTCCGGGCCATAAGTTGTTCAATCACGGTGTGATTATTTGGCCAAAATTAATTTTAACGCGGGCGGTGGGGGATTGAGAAGTGGCCGCGAATCATTGATCTTAAAGACCTGGGCGTCAAATTGAGGAGCAATCCCAAAAAAACGACGGCCCAAATGATGACAGCCAGCCAGGAAAACGTCGTGGCCAGCGGATGCAGAAAGGCCAGGCCCGATGCCCTCATGACTTCGGTGGTGGCCACTGAATACATGCCCAACGGAAAGATGAGCGACCAATAGTCGGGACTATAGACGAATGGCACTTTTCCAAAAAAATGCCTCCAGATTTCAACGATAAATAAAAATGGAATCCACCAGGTGGCCGTCGCCCAAAAAAGCAGCATGAATCCTTTCAAGAAGGGCACCAGCTCTCCGAGCAAATCCCAGCGGCTCGAAACCGAAACCAGAAGCGCCAGGGACAAAGTGACAATCGCCAGCGCGCCCATATCAATCCAATAGTCGGGCGTCAATTTTTCCGGTTTCATCCGGAAAAACATCCAGCGATAAAGGATCAGCGTGATAAAAAAGGCATAAAAAAAGGCCCCGGCGAGGCAGAAGGCCAGCGAAGAAAAAAGTATGAGTTCCAACCTGCTTGAAAAAGGGGCAATAAAAGTGCCCAGAACGCAAATGGATTCGGTCGAAACTACGGTTAACAGCCACACGCCATTGATGCCGGTTTGCAGCGAAGGTTTTGGATTCCGGACGGTGACCACGGTAAAAAACGTATAGTTTAACACTACCCAAAGCCCGATCCCCAAAACCCACAAAACCTTTGCGACTGAAATCAAAGGCGTCAGCAGAACAAACTGGCATCCCAGCACGCACGTGCCCGCCACCACCGTGAGGAATGCCGCGCCATGGAAATGATGGGTCATATCGTAAACGAATTGCGACGGGTAAAAAATGAGGCGAATGAAAGTGACGATCCAAAGGACGATGAAAACAGCTACATTGAGCCATAAAAGCGCCCTGGCGGCGAGGTTCAGGCCGTCATCGTCAATGGCGATGGAAACGATTCCGGTTGCCATGACCATCGCAAAATATTCCGGTGGAAACCTGGCAATCGGATTTTGCTTTCCGCCCGGCTGCTGGGGCGACACCGTCCTGAAATTCGTCATCCGGGATTGATGATTCACAATCGGATTTGGTTTTAACGCGCTGTTAAAATTGCCTGCTCCAAAGTACGACTTAGGCCCGCGGTCGCACGGCTTAATTGGCCGGCCAGATCCTCATAATCGCCGGGATGCCACGGGGCCGACGGAGCATCATAGACGCCATGAGCCAGTACCGCGTCAGTTCCTGAGCGCGATAATTCCCAGGCGGCTTTAAAATGAACCGAACCCTGGCCTTTTGTGTCATTTCCTTCGCAAGTTAAAATGTGAACTGAAATAATCTCCACAGTCGTATGTGCGGGGGACATTTCATCGGTAAGAACTTCCCTGATTTCCGGAGATGATTTAAGGTCTTCAGCTAAAACACGGCGGATTCCGGCTTCAAGAGATTCTGCCCATTGATGGTATGGCGTAAAAACGATTTGATCGGCTCCGGTCCGCACGGCCATGTCCCTGGTTTGGAGGTAGTCCGGCACTTCAACGGGCAGTATCCGGAGAATGCAGGCCCGGCCGCCCTGGCCGGCTGCGGGAGTGGAGGTCGCTTCCGCCGTGAGCAGATAGTCCTGCTCCTGGGCTTTAGCGGGTTTGAGAACGGAGCAGCCATTGACCGCAACAAGCAAAGAGAGCAATGCCGCCAGGCAGCGCAAACGAGACACGTGGGGAAGAGCATTCATGAATTTAAGGGGCGTTTTTTTCTTTGGCCCGGCCCGAAATCAGCGCATTGGGATGCTGCTGCAAAAAATCTGAAAGTTGTTCGATCGAACGGGCCGTTTCGTCAAGCTGGTTCATCAGGTCATACGTCTGTTCTCCCAATTGATTGCGTAATTTTAGAAAATCCTGGAGGGCTTCTACGGATTCCCGGGCGGAAACCAGCGTCGCGTTCAAGTTCGTGCCCGCGGGCGCCACCTGCTGGTTGAGGTTGGTCATAAGCATTTGAAACGTCGAAGCCGCGTCCTGCAAGCGGCCCACGGCGGCCCGCAAATCCGCCGAGTTCATGAAATCGCCAACGGATTGGGCGGCGGTCGAAAGATGGTCGGTCAGCCGGTTCGTTTGAAGTTCGCTGATTTGTCCGCGCGCGGCGGCCAGCACGCCATTGACCTGTTGGATGAGACCGTGATAATCAATTTGGTGAAGGTTGGATAGAATCCCTGAAACATTGCCGGTTAATTCGGACATCGTGGAAGGAATGACCGGAATGACGGGGTAGCGCGACGCCGGATAGCCCGCCGTCGCCATTGGCTTCTCCGATGAGTCAAATCCAAGTTCGACATATTCATTTCCGACGAGGCCTGCGGTTTGCACCTGGACCACTAAACCTTTTGAAACGAGATTTTGCAGGCTTTTTGCGTCTGTGATATTGAGCGGGCGCCCTGTCGGATCAGTCAGGAAGTTTCGATCAATCTGGCAGGTCAGGCCCGCGAACGACTTTTTTGTGTCCGGATCATAATAGATATTGATCCGCTCGATCTGCCCCACCCTTACGCCCTCCAGCCTCACGCCACTTCCCTCGTCAAGGCCTCCCGCGGATTGCGGAAGATAAAAGACAAAGTGTCCCACCGGGCGAAAAAAACTTGTGCCGAGCCCCAGGAGGGCGGCAATGGCAATGGCCACGCCGCCAATGACAAAAATACCGAGCAGCAAAGGATTGAATCGAATTTTCATTGGGAAACAATAATTTGAGAACTGCTCTGCCTGTCCTTCGACGACAGGTTGGTCTCCAAACGGGCCTTTAGAAATTCACTGACCTGGGGATGGTCCGTTTCTTTGGCCAATTCCTCTGGCTGGCCTTCCGCCAAAATGCCGCGGGTTTCGGTATCCAGAAGGATCATTCGATCCGCGATGTGGAAGATGCTCGGCAGGGAATGAGAAACCACGACGATGGTTGTGCCTTCGGTTTCACGGACTTCCAGGATCAGGTCATCAATTTGGGCGGCGGTGATTGGATCAAGCCCCGCCGTGGGTTCGTCAAAGAACAGGATGGCCGGGTCCAAAGCCAGGGCGCGCGCCAGGGCGGCGCGCTTCTGCATTCCGCCGCTCAGTTCGCCGGGAAAACGGTCCTGTTGCCCGGCCAGGCCCACTTGTGTCAGTTTCAGGCCGACAATTTCGGCGCGAATATCCGCCGGCAATCGGGTATGAATCAGCAAGGGCAGGGCGACATTTTCGAATAGAGACATGTCCATCCACAAGGCGTTGTTTTGGAACAACAGGCCGAAGGACTTTACCAATGCCTGGCGCTCGGCAATACTGGCCCCGGTAAAATCGCGTCCGAAATATGAAATGCGTCCCCGCGACGGATGCAGAAGGCCGACCATGTTTTTTAGCAGCGTTGTTTTTCCGCAGCCGCTTCTGCCGGCAATGCAGAAAATTTCCCCGTGTCTGACCTCAAAGGTTATCCCCTGCAAAATTGTGTCACGGCCATAACGGCATTCCAGGTCCCGCACGCGAATAATTTCTTCATTTTCGTTCATGTCGTTAATAACCGAGATGTTCCAAAATGGGGGAAAACAAGGCGTCGGCCGCAAGAATGGAGGCAATGCCAATGACGACGGCTGAGGTGACGGCCCGCCCCAAACCCGTCGAGGTTGGCTCACTTTGCAAACCGCGCAAAGTTCCTGCCAGGCCAATCAATACCGCAAACACAACACTTTTAACCAAACCGACCACGACATCGGTGAGAGAAACCGAATGTTGCAATTGGACCAGGAAGCCGGTAATGGGCACGTCCAGCTTGCCCACGGCAATGATCAGCGGTCCCAGAATCCCGCATAAATCCGAATAAAGCGCGGTAAATGGCAGCGTCAGCAACAACGCCGCTAAACGCGGCAATACCAGGAAGCTGATGGGAGAAACTCCGGCGATTTCAAGCGCGTCAATCTCATTGCCCAGTTTCATATTGGCAATGTTGGCCGCAAACGCCGCGCCGGTCCGGCCCGCCACAAGAATGGCCGCAATCAGAGGTCCAATCTCGCGAAAGATCGAACTTCCCACCGCTCCGATCATGTAAAACTGAAGCCCAAAACGACGCAACTGAATCGAGGTCTCGTACGCGAATGTCAGTCCAACGAGAAAACTTAACAGGCCAATGATGGGAAGCGCCTTCGGTCCGGCTTCGACCATTTGGTAAACAAAAGCCTTCCACTGAAATTGCCTCGGTGCGGTGGGCAACTCCAGGGCTCCAATAACGCATTGGCCGACAAATGCCGTCGAGTTCTTCCACTCAGACGCGGCATGGCGGAAAATCCAGCCAAACGGACGCCGCGGCGGATGCGGGATCTTCATCTTCCCGGCCTCTTCTTCGCTTGCGGCAATCAGTTGGAAAAGCCGTTTCAAAGTATCCGGCAGAGCGGCGATATTCATTTTTATTCCGTGACGGCTGCACCAGGCCCGCACGCGCAACAGGAACAGCGGCAATGAACTGTCCCATTCAGTTAAGTCCCGCGCAACCACTCGAATTTCAAGGCCGCCGGTTTTTTCCCCGGGAATAACCTCGTCAAGCTGAGGAAACGGCTCGGTTAGGCGCCACGTGCCGCCAATCGCGAGCAGCGCCGCTCCCGCCGATTGCTCGAATACAGCCTTCGCTTTCGATTCCATTTCTTTCGACATTGGTCCTCCTTAACCTTAAAAAGCTGCAACAATATAATATCTAATTGAAAATTCGCCACTGCTGATGCAACAACCGCAGTTTCGGCAAGTCGAGGCAAGCCTCGGTCTCCAGAATCGGACGCACATCATAGCCTTTAACCGATCGTGGCGCGCTTGCGTCGTGGATTGCGGCGGCAAGCGAAGCGGCGACACCGCTTTCGGACGGAAAATACTTTTGGAAAACCAATTTGTTGCCGGATGAGCAACAGCGATCCAAAGCGGTGTCACCGCCACCGCACTCCAAGACCTTGCGGCCATT
>JASHPN010000068.1 GCA_030038175.1 Verrucomicrobiia bacterium | reverse complement strand
GTGGCAATCCTCTTCGTCCATCCAAAATTGGGGAGCCCGCTCCCCAAAAATTCGTCTAATAAACTGCCCAGTCGCGTGTCATTACTTGTGAACACGACGTTTTGAGCGGTTTAGAAGCCTTGACGCAAAGATGATTCAAGCTCGAAAATGAAAACCAGGTCAGAATGGCCTTAATGCGACCAGACGAAGGCAACACTGAAGCGCCCGGCCCGGAGACGATCGAAGAGCTGTTCGCAGCTCTGGAATCGCCGCTCTTGAGCTACGCCCTGCGTTTTACCGGCGAGGTGGGCCTGGCGGAAGACGTCGTCCAGGAAGCGTTCATGAAATTGCATGTCGAATTTGACCAGGTGCAGGCGCCGCGACGATGGCTCTACCGCACCGTCCGCAATTTGGCGCTGAACCAGCGTCGGCACGAGTGCCGGACTGTCTCCTTCAACGCGCCGGGCGACGGGCACGATTCCCTCGCGGACACCGCCGATCCTTCGTCCTTCCCCGATGAACAAATTATTCGCCTTGAAGGCATCGGCCTGGTGCGCCTGGGGCTCGAGACGCTGGATGAACGGAGCCGCGAACTGGTCAAACTCAAATTCAATGATGAACTGTCCTACAAGGAAATTGCCGCGCGCACCGGCCTGACGGTCGGCAACGTCGGCTTTATTTTGCATCACGCGCTCAAAGCCATTGCCGCAGAGTTGGCCAAAACGGGAGTTGTGCCATGAATCCTGACCAGCCATCACGCGAACAAATCGAGGCGCGCCTCACCGCGCTGCTGTGCGGCGAACTGCCCGCCGAGGAAGCCGAGTTGTTGCGCTTTACCATTTCGCAGGACCCCGAACTGCAAAAGCTCCACGACCAAATCAAGGCCACCATCGGCTTCGTGCGCGAGGCCCTGAAAAACCCCGCCAGTGCGCAAGTGGAAAAGGACACGCCGCTAACATTGTCCCGGGAAAAACGGCAGGCTTTGCTGGCGCATTTCAAAACCGAGCGTCCAAAACCTTTGGTTCCTCCCCTGCGCCCGAAGAAGTTTCCGCTAATTCCGACATTGATTGTCGTCGCCCTGGTTGCCGTGTTGGCGGCGGTGCTGTTGCCGGTTCTCAATACACCAAGGTCAAGATCGGCAATGGAGGATATGGCTACATTGAGCCGTACTAGCCAGGAAAACGCCAGCATCGAAAACAAACGGCAGATTACGGCCGCGGTGAATGAGTGGGATTTGGAAACTGGCCGGAAGCGTGCCCCGATGCCGGCACCGGCTCCGCCCGCAGGCACAAGGAAAACGGCTACGCCCAATCCATCGGCGCCTGCGACTACGCCGCCGCAAATGGCGCGGATTGTTTTGCCAAATACAGAGTCCCAAAAGGAACCGGAACAGAACGCCACTACCGTTTCTCAGAATGGCAACGCCGTTTATTCGCAAAACGCCATTGCCAATGCCAACCCAGTTCCCGTTGTGGAAGTGAGTCCCGGCGGCAGCGCGCCGTCGGGCGAGGTGCCGATCCAGCCGCCGTCAGTCGCGGCAAGCACGGGAACATCTCAGAATGAGATAGCGCGGAATGCGGACACGAATGTCTTTTCGCAGAACATCGTCGGTTATGTCAACGTGACCCTGCCAAACAATGCCCCGGTTGTCGAAGCGCCTGCTCCACCACCGGCGTCACTTCCGACGGGTACAACGATGGCGTCAACCGCCGATGTCCCCCCTCCCACGCCAGTGGCCCAGCCTCCGCCTGTGGCAGAATCCGCGCTTCCTCCAAACAATGTCAATGGCGAGCAACCGCCGGCGGCTTTGATTCCGCGTGAAACACAGAACGCGAATGTCCAATTCAATAGGTACGGGAGTGTTCCGCCAGGCGCGGCCGGAGGCACGTATGGGCTTAATGCTGCGAATGAAAGTGTGCCTGGATCTATGAACCCTAATAATCTGACGAAGGCTGCACCGTCGCTGATGTCACCGCGTTTGCGGCAGCAAAACCCGGAATTGTATGGGGTCTTAAACGGGGAACAGGAGCGAGTTGCCAAAGTGACGCCACTACCGGGGGGCGCCACGCCGGAAGTGGGAGACTTGGGCGCATCCCCGATCGCAGAATCCGTTTCACCGGTCCCATCCGATGGGGTGGCAGCACAGGATGGCAGTCCTGGCACGATGGCATTTCAGGTCACGAATGGCTCGCTCGCCTTAGGGTGGCCGGCCAACCATACAGGCTGGCAATTGCAAAACTCACAGCCTGGTGCGGCTCCCGGGCTGGAGTCCGCATGGGGTGCCAATGATTTGCACTTGAAAGCAGGCAACGTTGGTTTCGCCGATGGCAGCGCGGCGGAAGAATCCAACATCTTGGAAAACGCAATGGCTTTTGCCACGAATGGCACTCCTTACGCAGTTCAGTTTTTTAATTTTCCGCAGGATAATTCGTTACCCAACAACACCACAAACCTTGTCGCAATAACCCAACCCCCAAGCGTTTATTACCGTCTTAATGACAATTCCGATCGCGGCGGCGAGGTTAACGGTCAATCGCCTTTGATATCGCGCGATATGCCGGACTTACAACGCTTGCCTCCCGCCGCCGCCCCAATCCCTGCGCAGCAGTCGGAGGCAGTGGCACAGGGTGGCACCGCCGGCTCATTGTTCATTCCGCGGCAGGAGTCAGTGACGGAATATCATTTAGCGAATACAACGACTGGCGAGGTGCAGGCTATTTTGCAGTCCACGTTCCAGCAGGGAAATCAGCCCGCCGCGCCGCACAGTCATCCCATGATCCCGGTGCCGGAGCCGGCGCCAGTTCCCCAGCCCGAAATCCAGACACGCGACAATGCGTTCTCCACGTTCTCGCTCAATGTCAGCGATGTTTCGTTCAAGCTGGCACAGGCGAGTTTTGGAAAGGGGATGATGCCGAAGCCGTCTTCAATTCGGACTGAGGAATTCATTAACGCTTTCGATTATCACGATCCTGAGCCGTTGCAAGGTGAGCCGCTGGCGTTCGTGTCCGAGCGCGCGCGCAATCCGTTCGAGCAGGAGCGCGATTTCCTGCGTTTTTCCATCAAGGCGGGAGCGGTGGGACGGCAGGAAGGCCGCGCGTTGAATCTCGTTCTGCTGCTCGATACTTCCGGTTCCATGGAGCGCGCCGATCGCGTGGCCATCATTCGCGAGGCGTTGCGCGTGCTGTCGGCCCAATTGCAGCCGCAGGACACCGTGAGCGTGGTCACCTTCGCCCGCACGGCGCGGCTCTGGGCGGATGGCATCCCCGGAAATGAGGCGGGCGCGACACTGGATAAAGTCGGCAGCATCACGCCGGAAGGCGGCACGAATCTCGAAGAAGCCATGCGCCTTGCCTACGAAACCGCGCTGCGCCATTTCCTTGCCAACGGTATGAACCGCGTGGTGCTGCTCACCGACGGCGCGGCCAACCTCGGCAACGTGGATCCGCA
>JASHPN010000067.1 GCA_030038175.1 Verrucomicrobiia bacterium | reverse complement strand
AATTCCACTTGTGCCATCCCATAACGAAGCCAGGCCGGCCCATCTTTCGGGAATTTCCTGAGATGCTGCCGGCTCAACTCGATCACCACCGCCGTCTGGCCCCGGTCCTCTGCAAGCCGTATTTGGTTAAATCTATTTCTCCGTTCCTCCATATCATCAGAGTCTCATTAACATGAATCGAAAGGCTACGGGTCTTTTACCACCGGTCAAGCGTTCCCGCCAACAGAGCCGCGCGCGTGAGCAAGCGGTCATTTTCTTTGTTTCCTTCGTGTGCTTCCGTTAAAAATCCTTTTTTCGTGTGTTTCGTGTGTTTCGTGGTTTAAATTCGGTTCATGAACGAAATCTATGTCATCGGACATCGCAACCCGGATACCGACGCCATCTGTTCCGCCATCGGCTATGCGGAATTTAAAAACCGCACCGGCACGCGCGAAGCCGTCCCGGCGCGTTGCGGGGATACCAACGACCGCATTGATTTCGTCCTAAGGACTTTCGGGGTGCCCGCGCCGCGATTTATTGCCGATGTCTCGCCCAAAATTTCCGACGTTATGCAACGGGACGTCCAGAGCGTTACGCCGGACTCGATCGCCTCGGACGCGCTCAGCCTGATGGATGAGCGCAGCCTGCGCATTTTGCCCGTGTTGGACCACACCCGGCGCTGCCGCGGGTTGCTCTCGCTTTTCAAGCTCACGAAATTCCTTTTTCCCGCCGCCGACCGGCTGGCGGATTCGCGGCGCGTCCTTTCCTCCATCAGGAATCTCGTGGAAACGTTGCAAGGACAATTGATCCTTTCCTTTGAGCCCGATCGCGAAGAAGAACTCATCATGGTGATCGGCGCCATGAGTGTCGCGTCCTTCACGGAACGGTTGAAGACGTTTCAATCGGACAAACTCCTCGTCGTGGTCGGCGACCGGCAGGACATCCAGGAAGTCGCCATCGAGGAAGGCGTCCGCGCCATCATCGTTACCGGCGGGATCAAAGTGGAAAAAAACGTTCTCGAAATGGCCGCCGCCAAACACATCAGCATCATCTCGTCTCCGCACGACACCGCGACGACCTCGACGTTGTGCCGCGCCGCCGTCGCCGTTCGGCACGTGCTGAACGAAGAATTTATTTGCTTCAACGAACACAGCCCGCTTGCGGCCGCGCGCGACGAAGCGCGGGCGTCCGGCCACCAGGTTTTTCCCGTCCTCGATGCGGAAAATAAAGTGGCCGGCATCCTTTCGAAAACGGACTTTCTCAAGCCGATCACGCGCAAGTTGATCCTCGTGGACCACAACGAAATCTCCCAGGCGGTCCAGGGGGCCGATCAGGTTGAAATCATCGAGATTATTGACCATCACCGCATCGGCTCGCTCTCGACGTTGGAGCCGATCCTCTTCCGCAACGAACCTGTCGGTTCGACCAGCACCATTGTTGCCGACTGTTTTTTTCAAATGGGGGTGCATCTTCCGCCGCCCGTGGCCGGATTGCTCCTGGCCGGTCTGGTTTCCGACACCTTGAACCTGACCTCGCCCACGGCCACGTCTCGCGACGCGGAAATTCTCAAAAAACTCGAAGAAATCTCCGCGACCAACGCGCGCCAGTTTGCCGAAAAATTCTTCGCCGCCGATTCGCTGCTCATGCTCAAGCCCGCGCCCCAGGCCATCACGACCGATTGCAAGGAATACGTCGAAGAAGGCGCGAAATTCAGCATCGCGCAAATCGAGGAAAACGGGTTCGAACAATTCTGGAAGCGCAAGAGCGAACTCCTCGAAGCTCTCGAAGCGTATCGCCGCCGTTCCGCCTATTTTTTCTCCGCCCTGCTCGTCACGGACGTCGGCGCCACGCAAAGCTCGCTGTTGATGGTCGTCGGCGACGCCGGCTTTATCCAACGCATCGGCTATCCCCGCCTCGAACCCGGAGTTTTCGAGCTCCGCGACGTCGTCTCCCGTAAAAAGCAATTACTCCCGTACCTGATCCACTGCCTCCGCCAAACGGGTTCCGGCGCCCGTTAGGACCTAATGGAAGATAAAAAAGGGCTTTCGGCACCCTCCTTCGCCAAAGGCTACGGCGGGGCAGGCAGTCGCGCATGTGGGCGGAGCGCGGCTGTGTGCGATAGCACCAGTCGCAGCACGTCGCCAGCCGGAGGTGTTGCGTATGGCAACGATTCATCGCGTTGCGGACGTGCTGCGACTGATCCCGCAGACGGGACACAGTCGCGCTCCGGGACCCGACGCACACATTTCTTGTGCGTGGGTTTGGAAACAGGGAAACGAAACTGGAAAGGTTAAATCGTTCAAGAGGTTAAATGGGTTAAATGGTCAAAATGGGGCGGACGAAGACGAATTGCGAATCGGCACGAAACCGTGGCAATTAGTGGCACAGCGCGTCTTGCCTGTGTTTTCGTTATCATCCAAAACTACCGGCTTTCAGCCATCAACCAACCCGACGCACATTTTTTGTCTATAGGCGCGGAAACTGGAAACGAAGCTGATTTGAACAGCAAAAACCGCATTTTTATTGGGTTTTTGAGCGATTTTGGGTTGGCGGGATGGAAACTTCGAGAGCCCGCTCTCTGGGTGCAAAGTGGTGCCCACGGGTCAGCGTCAGGATTGATTATTCTGACAAAAGCTGCGGTTCCGCATTCGTGCCCGTCAAGTTGCCAAGTGCTTCAGTGGCTTCAAAGTCATAGACTGTTCCGTGAAGTTTTGACAACGTATCTACAGCGGGTTTATATCGCAAGTCACCCAGGGCCTCGATGAGCGCGGTTGACAGATCGTACGTCCTTCGGCTCATTCCGAAAATAGCCGCCGTGCCTCCAAGGTCAATGCGGATTTCCTGGCGGTCTGGATCAAGAACTGCCACCGGTTCGTTTAGTTCACGAATATCGGATACAATTTCAGTTGCCTGTTCATGTAGCTCTTCCGGCGGTTTATTGCTGGATTGCAAGGCTATACCGAGCTTCGACAATAAAACCGGTGCCGTATCTGTTGCCCGCAGTTGACCAAGCGAATAGGCGGCTTCTGCGGCTACGTATTCGTTCGTATCGTCGAGAGCTTCTATCAAAGCAGCCTGACTTTGTGTGTCATTCCAGCCGGCATTCTTGATGGCCAAAGCGGCCTGCCAGCGGACTCCGGCAATCGGATCCTGCAAAGCCCGCAGCAACATTTTACGCGTTCCATCAGTTTGTTGCGGCAAATGGCTTAAGATTGCGCAGTAAATCCGGCGCGCTCGCGGTGGCTGCTGCGCGAAATTGGAAATCAGGGCAGTTGGATCCAGACAGCCCGGGTTTTCGATAAAGATCCGGGCCGCCGCTTTAGACATCGCGTTGTCAGGGGAAGGGGACGATATCATGCCAATGATTTGGTTCTGATATGGCCGCCAGTGCAGCCGCCCAATCGTGTCAGACAAACCATCCAGTACATCCCCGGAGCCGCCTTGCGCAAAATATTTCATCAGAATTGGCAGGTCCTTGTCCATTGCTGATGAATTGATCTGCCAAAGAATAGTTTGAACATCCCCATAGTTAAAGTCTTCTTCGCTGACCCTTCTCGCGGTCAAGTTCGTCAGCTTTTCGAGCAATTCACCGACGCCGGCTTGTGCGTAGAAGCTTGCGGTAAAACGAGGCGGTGGCGGAGTTTGGCCGTTTGCAATCATTTCTCTCCACGAATCATCATCGAGCAATTTACTGTTGGGTTGGACGAATTCGCGGTAGGTCATTACTGCGCCACGATAGAGTTGGAACGAATGGCCGGCCGGAATAATGATGTAAAGGGCCTGCGGCCTGGCGAGGCCCGCATACAGGGTGGAATCAGTCGTCGCATTATAAAAAATTCGCGTGACGATGGGAAAATTGTCTTCCGGCACTTCATACGAATTACCGGAATAGAAATGAAGGCCCGCCAGGGTCGTACCGTAATTTCTGATCCACCCGGCATCGTCTTCTGTCAACGTTTCGTTATTGAGACTTTTCCTGGCCAGAGCGGCAAGCCGGTCGCAAACCGTGGCAAAATCATTCATCGGACGGACGATGTCCTGGCGGCCATTGAAAAATTGTCGCAGCATCCGGGTGTCGGCCTCATTGGCCCGGCCGTTCGTGCAACGGATCGCAAGGGCCTTGATGTCCGCGTGCATCTTCTGTTCAACATTCTGCCAGCCCAAAGCTCTTGTTTCAGCATAGTTTGATTCGTAGTAAAGGTTTTCAAGTACATTTAATTGGGCTAAACCTTCCTCAAGTTTTTCGTATTCATCCAAATCTGGAGATTTTTGGAGGCCACCCCCTTGTCTAGCCTGCCTGGCCATATCGGCGCCGAGAATCCGGAGTTCATCGGATTGCTTT
>JASHPN010000008.1 GCA_030038175.1 Verrucomicrobiia bacterium | reverse complement strand
GCAGCTCTATGTTCACGAGAACCATCCTGATTTGATGCGCCCCATGAAGGAATTGAAGGGATTCAAGAGAGTATTCCTGCAACCGGGCGAAAAGACGACGATTTCTCTTCCCTTGAGCCAAAAGGCATTTGGATACTATGACCCGGCAAAAAAAAGTTGGGTGGCGCAAAAGGACAGTTTCAGAATTCTGATCGGCGCTTCATCGCGCGATATTCATCTGAGAGGGAATTTTAAATTGCCGGAGACGATTTTGTTTAATTAACATGCCGCAGATGAAAGCCGCGACAAATCTTTTGTTCGGAACTGCCCTTACCGTCACGCTTTGCCTGATCTCCGGATGCAAAACATCTCCGGCGCAAAAAAACGCCTCCCGACATTGGCATGACGGAATTACTCCCGGCCGCGTTCTCAAGACCATGCAGCGGGTGGCCGACTGGCAATTGGCGCATCCTTCCGCGCACAAACCGACTGACTGGACGCAGGCCACCGGCGATGACGGTTTTATGGCGCTGGCCGGAATATCCGGCGACCCGAAATACCGCGATGCCATGCTGGCCGTCGCCGAAACAAATGGCTGGAAACTGGGCCCGCGCAAATACCACGCCGACGACCAGGGCATCGGCCAATTATATACGGAACTCTATTTTCTCTATCGCGATCCAAAAATGATCGAGCCCATGCGGAATAAATTCGATTGGATCCTCGCACACCCTTCCGCCGTGACGAGCCTTGTTTTCAATCGGCCGAGAAGCACCGAATTGTGGACCTGGT
This sequence comes from Verrucomicrobiia bacterium, assembly GCA_030038175.1. Classification (GTDB taxonomy): domain Bacteria; phylum Verrucomicrobiota; class Verrucomicrobiia; order Limisphaerales; family UBA11358; genus UBA11358. The sequence goes on along the minus strand of JASHPN010000008.1, from coordinate 6,875 downwards.
GCGATTCACTCTGCATGGCCCCGCCATCATGGGTCCGGCTCTATGCCGCCACCGACGATGAACGCTACCTGGATTTTGGCGTCAGCAACTGGTGGCGAACGACCGATTTTCTCTACGATACCAATGAGCATTTATTTTATCGGGACAGCACGTTTTTCAATAAGCGCGAAGCGAACGGTCAAAAAGTTTTTTGGGGCCGGGGCAACGGCTGGGTCATGGCCGGGACTGTCCGCATGCTTCAGTACCTGCCAATGAATTATCCCGATCGGCCGCATTTTGAACAATTATTCAAAGATATGGCCGCAAAAATATTATCGCTCCAGCAGCCCGACGGCCTTTGGCATTCCAGCCTGCTCGATCCGGACAGTTATCCGATCAAAGAAACCAGCGGTTCGGGCTTTTTTACCTACGCGCTGGCCTGGGGGGTCAATCAGGGATTGCTGGATCGTGCTACGTATGAACCTGCCGTCCGCAAAGCATGGACAGCGCTTGTTGGCTGTGTGGACGCCGACGGCAAGCTCACCCACGCCCAACCCGTTGGCGCCGATCCCAAAAAATTCGACCCGAATTCGACTGAGGTCTATGCCGTCGGGGCATTTTTGCTGGCCGGAAGCGAAATGTATCGAATGACCGTCATCGAAAAAGCGCGGGATTGGCGTCACGACAATTCAGATGTCAACTCTTCCGAGCCGCTGCGCCTTCTGGTCAAAGAAAGCGTTACCAATCCTTCTGATTTGCGGCGTGATTGTGCAACCGTCGAACTCGATATCAACCATCCCGCCGGCATTTCCGGAAGCACCGATGACTTGCTTTATTTTCCGAAAGGCGCCGCGAAAATCATGGACGCTGTTTCGTCGCGTATCCTGGATTCCCAGAGCTATGCCGAGGAAACCAATTATCCCATGCCCAACAAATTACTTTTTCAAGTTGACCTGGCTCCGCACGAAACCCGCACCTATTACGTTTTAGATGCCTCGGTCCTGCCAGCCACGCCTCCGCCCATCATAAAAACCTTCGCTTGTTATGCGCCGGAGCGGCATGACGATATCGCGTGGGAAAGCGACCGCATCGCGCATCGGATGTATGGCCCGGCGCTCGAGACGTGGAAGGCTGAACCCCTGACCAGCAGCGGTATTGATGTCTGGATCAAACGCACGCGCGACCTCGTCGTCAAACGTATGTACGATACCGGCGTTTATTTCGACACGAACGGCGTTTCGCAGGACGATTATAAAGTCGGGAAAACGCGCGGAGACGGCGGCCTGGGCATCTGGCAGGACGGCAAACTCTATGTCTCGAAGAATTGGCGCTCCTATAAAATCATCACGACCGGGCCGATTCGGTCCGAATTTGAACTGACCTATGATGCCTGGGACGCCGGCGGGCGGAACGTCTCCGAAACCAAGCGCATCAGCATTGACGCCAACTCGTATTTCTGCAAAGCGGAAAGCACTTTCAACAGCGATCACTCGTCGCCGCTGGCCGTCGCGGTGGGGCTGGCCGAGCGGCCGGGAGAAAACCTGATCGTGCAGGACGGTTCGCCGGAAATTGCTTCATGGCCGAATAGCACGGCCAAAGGCCTGGTGGTTCAAAACGGGACTGAAGGCTGGATGTCCTACTGGCAACCCCAGGATTTCAACAAGGGAACGATCGGAGTCGCCATTGTTTTGCCCAGCGGCGGCGTGGATAATTATACCAACGACAATCCGGATGTGCCGGCCGCCAAATTCGCCCCTCCTGCGCATACCATGACCGAAGGCCAGCCCGCCGTGCGCAACCTGCTCGCTATTTCACAGGCGGATGTCGGGAAACCATTTGAATATTATTTTGGCGCCTGCTGGGACCGCAGCGGCGATTTTACCAACGCGTTGCAATGGACCGATGCGGTTCGGCGCTTTGCCGAAGAACGCGACCAGCCGTTGCAAGTGTCGGTTGGAAAATGACGGAAACTTTCAGGCCACGATTCCCTTCACTGCTTCCGCCGTAAGAGCCGTAATTTTTGCCCAATTCTTTTCGGCCATCAGTTTGCGATCGGCCATCCAGGAGCCGCCGACCGCCACGACTTGGGGAACCGCAAGATAACTCAGCAGCGTTGCCGCCGTGATCCCGCCCGTGGGGATGAATTTCACGCCCGTATGACCGAACGGCCCCGCCAGCGCCTTGAGCGCGTTGACACCGCCGGACGTTTCCGCCGGGAAGAATTTCAACAGGGTCCATCCCCATTCCATCGCCCGCATCACTTCCGTGGACGTCACCACGCCGGGAAACAATGGCAAATGAATTTGCCGGGCGGCCTGGGACACGGCCTCGCTCAGACCGGGCGACACCCCAAATTGCGCTCCCGCATCCACCGCCCGCTTTACATTGTCCGCGGAAAGCAGCGTTCCCGCTCCCACGGTGATTTGAGGAACAATTTTACGAATCCGGCCAATGCACTCCGCCGCGGCTGCCGTGCGAAAGGTCACCTCGATACAATTCAATCCGCCTGCCACAAGCGCCTCCGCCAGCGGCACCGAGTCCTCCGGTTTCTCAATGACCGCCACGCAGATCAGGCGTTGCTTGAGAATAAATTCAACATTCATAGATTTGCCTTTCAGATTACAAAAAGGCTTGCGCGCAATAAATGAAACTTTTCATTTCTCAGCTTTCATCTTTAATGGTCGGATGAACATCTCGATTGAGCACATCGCTATTCCAACGCCTGACCCGGCCCGGCTGAAGGACTGGTACGAGCGGGTTCTCGGCGCGCGGGTCATTTTTGATAATGGCGCGAACCCGCCAACCCTGCTGATTGCGCTTCCCGGAGGCGGCTGGTTTGAAATTTACGCGTCGGACGGCGCGCTGGAAGGCCGCCGCAATAACAGTCTGGCTGGTTTCCGCCACGTGGCTTTGCGCGTGGAATCCCTGGATCAGGCCCGGGCCGAATTGGAAAAGCGCGGCGTCACCTTCCCCGGTCCCGAACGGCCGGCCGCCGGAAGCGGAAGAGTCCTGTTTTTCGAAGATTGCGACGGCAATCTGCTGCACCTGGTTGAAAGGCCAAAGGATTACTGCGTTGTCACCCGGTAATACCCATTATCGCCGGTGGTGTCATGAATTTCCATATAGGTGCCGTCGCCAATGTTCGTGGAAAGCGGAATCCATTGCGGCGGGAACAATGTCGCCGAACGCTCGATGACGTAAGTCTGGCCATTGACGCTGGGCCAATAGAGAACAAAATCGTGCGGGCCTTGCGCCGCCGGCTGGTCAATGCCTTCATTCAATACGGAGGTGGGGTCCTCCGGATTGAGGCCGGCCTCGTATTTTTGCCAGTTATCCATACCGGTGCCGTCGGCGTCGGCGTTGGAAACCGACAACTGATTGTAAATCGTGCCGAAATAGCGCAGCCGCCACGAATCAGGAATGCCGTCGTTGTAATACGAGTTGGTACGGCTCGAAAGCGTGATGAGGCCGGTGTAGGTGGTTCTGGGAAAGGAAACCAAGCCGTTCGGCGAAGCCGATGCATGACCGAAGCTGAGGGCGTAAGCGGACATGCTGGTCGCGTTAGCCGGAATAGGCACAGATAGATAACCAATAACATTGCTGCCGGTAATACTCGCATTTTGCGGAATTGGATAACCTACCGGCAGGAACGCTGCGGCATAATTGCTCGCCTGAGTGCCGAATGAGATCGGCCGATTGTAGATATTCGTGTCATTAAAAGGCGCGTTTGGCGTAAAGGAGATCGCGGACGTCAGTGCAGGAGAGCCGTCCAACGGCACGACGTTCACATTGAACATCAGAAGGCGCAAAGGATACGGACCGAAGACTGTCGCAGTAATTGGAATAGAAACGTTGGTGCCGGCGGTGGCGATATAATCTCCCGCGGAAAAATGGACCGTAGGCGTATTGGTAATGGATCCAATTGAGTTGGTCGTTGAACCACCCGAGCCGGAACCGCCGGAAACCGCCGTTTGGTCCTTTTCTGCCGCCACACTTTTGCCGGACAACAGGGCCACATCATTCTGCACATTGGTCTGGTTGTAAATTGCCTGAGCCACGCGGCCGAATATGCCATTAGCCAAGTCGTTCGTATAAAAGCGCTGGAACCATGTCAGGTCCGGAAATTCGGATCGGAGAAACGTGACATAGACGTCGCAAACATCCAGATTGCCGTCGCCAAACGCCATTTGGTTAATATTGGTATCGTCATTCGCAGCGAATAAGGCGTCATATTGAGTCGAGTTTAAGGTCAGATTGGCGTTGGTCCAATAGCCAGCCGCCATATCATATGCTCCGACGCCGCCCGCAGAGTCCATGGCATCGTAAAAATCGATGTGAGGATTCAGATTGTTGCCGTATACCGCGGCATTGAACACATCCTGAACGTCATCGGCGCCGTAAGTGATTAAATCCCCATTTCCAAAGTCACCCGCATTGAACCACCGAAACGGATATACGTCCCCAACGAGGTATTTGGGCTGGCCGACCGTCACAATTTTAATCGAGTTAATCGGACCATTGGACAGGGAACCAGTCATCGGGGTGTTGATGGCAACCGCCGAATCTTCGCCCCCAACACTGTCATTGTCCGCTGACACGCGATTCAACTGAATTTGATATTGCTCGCCCGGCGTGGCATTGGTCGGTATCTGGAATGCGTAGCCCCCGACGATGACATCATTTGGGTAGGTATCATTGGGATACATATCAACATAAGCTACGGAGTAGTCAATCAAATCCTGGCTCACAGTGTTATAGAGATTGGTGTTCGGCCACTCTTCATACCAGCCCACAGCCAATTCATTTATATTTGTATCATATGTTTCAAGATCAACAAAATTGGTTCCATTAAATTGAATAATCTGACTTGGCGCCGGGGGGTTTACGGCGTAAGCGATGTACATGTATGGCGGAATGACGTAAAAGGTCTTCGGGTTCGAACCGGGAATCAGATTCAGCAACATAGAATCAAAACTAAAGTCGCCGGTCGGCACCGGGTGCGTATCCAGGTTGGTCACCGTCATGTTAAATTGCATGCCGTAGATCACGGCGGCGGGCAGGGTCGTTAACGTAACCGGGGCATAAAACATTTGACCCGGCGACCCAACGAATGCGCTCGAGGCCTCGCCCGAGGCAAATCCCCAGGTGAGTTCATTGGCCTGGAAATTCTGGGCAAGGAAGTCATAGGTTTCGAGGGGGCTCGTCACAAACCCGCCGCGAATGGCGCGCACTGAAAAAGTGAAATTCGTTGTGATGTCAATAGAAACGAGCGTGTCGGCGTTGGTGGGGTTGGCGACCAGCGTTTGTGCCGCCCCGTTCGTGAGCGGGTCTGAGCCGTCCGTTGTGTAAATATAATCAACGTTGGTTGTGATATCAGTCAGGAAAAATTGGGCCGCGTTCGTTCCGATGATCGCCGGAGATCCGCATTGAAATACAACATCAAGCGACACAGCCGCGCTTGCTCCGCCGGCATCCGTGTTCACGGCTTCAACCTCGTTGGTTTGGTCGGGAAACACGGGCAATGGCGTTACCGAGGGGTAGGGCTGGTCATCGGAGTAGGGTGGCGCATTGGCGCCGTCGGTGGCGGGATTGTTCGTCAGCGGAGGCGGTCCCGTGACGTAATAGGTATTGACGCCACTGGCATTCGGTTCTATAGCCAGATTTAAATCATTATTCGCAGTAAATATGCCGTTCGTAATTGCGTGAAAGACGGACACATAGTTCAGCCCAATAAATTCGTAATCAAACCACCCGATGATCGGCGATGGTGGTGGCGGAATAGGGGTGGTAATACTGGCCGGGACTGAATACGGGCTCGTTCCGCCGCTGTTCTCCGCCTGAACGACATAATAATAGGTGAGTCCAGATCCTAAATTCGAATCCACAAATCCGGTCCCGTTAGTCGTGCCGATAATAGTGTAAGTGCCGTTAGTGGACGTTTGCTGTTTGAATACAATATAATTCGTTACACCGTCGCTTTGAGGATTAGGGTTCCAATTCAATACCACGCTGACGACTCCCAACCCATTGGTTGTCAGGAAGGCGGTCAGGCCGGTCGGTGCTCCCGGCGGCGGCGGCGGGGGTGGCGGCATTGGCTTAAAAGGACTGCCCGTGACCATCCGGATGGTATCATAATAATCCTCGGTGGTATAGACCGTCGTGCCGTCCTCCGAAAGAGTCACGCCTGCCTGGCATCGTCCGGCGACCCCACCCACGGCATCGGGCACAACAACCGCCCCATCCACCCATCCGGGATACTGGTAGGGTGGGTCCGCCGAAATCCAGTCATTGGAAGAAACGCCATACAAATTCGTTGTGATGCCGCTGGAAGAGACGACCTTTACCCGGTCGTTGCCAAAATCGCAGACAATCAAACTTCCATCCCCGGCGGAAACCACTCCATAGGGATTCAGGAATTGCGCTTTTGAATTAAGCACACCGCGATTATCAACGCCCGTCCCATCGCCGGGCCCATTGAAACCCGCGTTCGTGGTGACATTCTGGGTGGTCGGGTTCACGGTATAAATGCCGTCCCGCCCGTAGTCGCAGACGGCGAGCATGTTATTCGGCATGACTGCTACCCCGGAGAGCAAGGCATTTGGCATCGTCACTGTTGCGATCGTAGTCTGGTTGGTCGCCGTAATCCGAACCACCAAATTCGTCCGCTCCGTCACGTAAATATTGCCTGAGAAGTCAATGGCCAATCCGGCGGCGTTGGTGAGATTCGAGGCATTGGTGGCTATCAAATCGCCCAAAAAGTCAAATTCCAGAACAGTTCCATTGGTGCAAAAGGCGCCGCTTCCGCCGCGATTTAAAACATAGACGTCATCCTGGCCGTCCAGGGCAATGCCCACCGGATTGTTGAGTTGATTGGTTGCAAATGTATAAGTTATTCC
>JASHPN010000066.1 GCA_030038175.1 Verrucomicrobiia bacterium | reverse complement strand
AAATTTATCATGCCACATTCGCGTGGCTTCATCCTGTTCATTGGTCAATTTTTCCCGCCAAAATTTGCGCACCGAACCCTTCATCCACCCGAGCAAATGAATGCCGTTGGTGATGTGGCCAATGGGCACTTTTTCAATGGGAGTATCCGGATAGAGCGGCTGCCACATGTGCCGGCTGACCTGCCCGTGCAATTCACTCACGCCGTTGGCCGCCCGCGACAGTTTCAACGCCAGCACGGTCATGCAAAACGGCTCCTGCGGATTTTTGGGATTGACCCGTCCCAATCCAAGAAGGTCGTCAAAGGGCACCGCCAATTTCTGCCGGAAAAGCTGCAGCGCATAATCCATGAGTCCCTGGCTGAAACGGTCGTGCCCGGCTTCCACCGGCGTATGCGTGGTAAAGATGCATTCGGCTTTGGTTGCCGCGGCGGCTTCGGCGAAATTTTTCCCGGTCCCCATTTTTTCGCGGATCAGTTCCAGCGTCAAAAAGGCCGCGTGCCCTTCGTTCATGTGGAAAACCGAGGGCGCAATGCCGAGCCGGCGCAGGAGCCGCACTCCGCCGATGCCCAGGAGGATTTCCTGCATCACCCGCATCGTGCTGTCACCGCCGTAAACGCGCGCGGTCAAATCCCGAAAATGCTGCGCATTGTCGGGGTGGTTGGCATCGAGCAAATAGACCGGCACCCGGCCCACATTGACGCGCCACGCCTTGAAAAACACGCGATTCAGGTCCACTTCCACTTCGCACACCAGCGGCTGGCCTTTCTCGTCCAGAACCGGTTCCAGCGGCGAATTTTGGGGATCAATCAGATTGTAAAATTCGGTTTGCCAGTTATTGGAATCAATCGTCTGTTGGAAATAGCCTTCGCGGTAGAACAGGCTGATCCCCACAAATCCCAGGCCAAGGTCGCTTGCGGATTTCGCGTGGTCGCCCGCCAAAATCCCCAGGCCGCCCGCGGAGATCGGCAAAGACTCATGAAACCCGAATTCGGCGGAAAAATAAGCGACGGGGTGCTTGAGCAGCTCGGGGGCGTTCGCCTGTCCCCAGGTGTTTTTTTGATTGAGATAGTTTTCGAAATCACGAAGCACGGCGCGGGCCTTCCGCTCGAAATCGCCGTCCTGCAAATGCACCCGCAACTCATATTCCGAAACTTCATGCAAAACGGCGGCCGCATTGTGATAAAGGTTTTGCCAGCTCCGCGGAGAAAGTTCCTGAAAAATATCCTGGGCCTCCTGGTCCCAGCACCACCAAATGTTGCGCGACAACTTTTTTAGACCGGCGACAAGATTGTCTAATTCGGCACCCGATAGCGGTTGTTTCATAATTTTTCCATTCCGTAGTCCGACCTCAACGGCCGTCACCAGTGAAACTAAAGTTCATCCCAATTTTCGGCAAATAAAAAACGCAAAGCGCCTCAAAAAGTTGTAACAATTCCGTGAGGCGATGCCGTTGTTTGCCGTTTCAAGCCCTTGGACGATCATTGTCCCTCTCTCGGCGGGAGAGGGAAGGGGGGGAGAATCGTTCGAGCGAATAGACCGTCCGGTTTGTGGAGAGCCGCCCTGGCGGGAAAAATCAGGTCATGCGGGCTTCGTCAGCAGTTTAAACGCATGCGCCCAGTCATTGCGCAAAAAGCCCGGACCAGGCTCAATTATTTGTTTTGTGGCAATTTTCCGTTTCCCCCATAAACTCTCGGGCCATGAGCAACAATTTCCGGTCTGAATCCGATTCCATGGGTCAAATGCAGGTGCCCGCCGATGCGTATTACGGCGCGCAAACGGCGCGCGCGGTCGAGAATTTTCCGATCAGCAACTTGCGTTTTCCCCGTCAATTCATTCGCGCGCTGGGGCTGATTAAAAAACACGCCGCGGCCACGAACACGGCCCTCGACCTCCTGCCCGAAAACATTTCGAAGGCCGTTCAACAGGCGGCCCAGGAAGTCATTGACGGGAAATGGGACTCGCAATTTGTCGTGGACATTTTTCAGACCGGCTCGGGCACCTCGACGAACATGAATGCCAACGAGGTCATTGCCAATCGCGCCTGCGAAATTGCCGGCGGAAAACGCGGCGACAAGAGCATTCATCCAAACGACCACGTCAATCGTGGACAATCCTCCAACGACGTCATCCCGACGGCGATTCATTTGGCTGCGCTCGACGGCGTCGTTCATCATCTGCTTCCCGGTCTCGAGGAGCTGCATTTGGCTCTCGACAAAAAGGCGAAGGAATTTGATTCGGTCCTCAAAATTGGCCGCACGCATTTGCAGGACGCCACGCCCATTCGGCTCGGCCAGGAGTTCAGCGGCTACGCCAGCCAGGTGGCGCACGGTATCGCCCGCATGAAATCCCTCGAAAAACACCTCGGTGAATTGCCGCTGGGCGGCACCGCTGTGGGTACCGGCATCAATACGCATTTGGAGTTTTCGCGGCGGACGATCGCCGGTATCGCCGCCGAAACTAAATTGAATTTATGCGAGGCGTCGAACCATTTTGAAGCGCAAGGCGCGATTGACGCGCTAATCGAAGCAAGTGGCGCGCTGAAGACGGTCGCCGTGAGCCTGATTAAAATTGCCAACGACATCCGCTGGCTCGGTTCCGGTCCGCGATGCGGCCTGGGCGAAATCCGGCTGCCCGCCACGCAGCCCGGTTCCTCGATTATGCCGGGCAAGGTCAATCCGGTGATGTGCGAGATGGTGATCCAGGTGGGCGCGCAGGTCATCGGCAATGACGCGGTGGTGACCTTTGCCGGCACTTTCGGCAGCTTTGAATTGAATACCATGCTGCCCGTGGCCGCCCACAATCTGCTGCAGGCGATTGATTTGTTGACCGCCGCGAGCGGGGTTTTTGCGCGCCGCTGTGTTGCCGGTTTGGAAGCTGACGCGCAGAAATGCGAAGGGAACATCGAGCAAAGCCTGGCCATGTGCACCGCGCTGGCTCCGGTGATCGGCTACGATAAAGCCGCTAAAATCGCGAAGCTGGCTTACGAAAGCGGCCGCACGGTCCGGGAAGTCGCGCTGGATGTTTCCGGCCTCGACAAAAATAAAATTGCCGAATTGCTCGATGCCAAAAGCCAAACCGAACCCGGCACGGGCGTCGGCATGGCCGCGGGAGGCTAAAACAGAGCCGCGCGCGTGAGCAAGCGGTTTAGTGGCGGCCCGGGCAAACGAAAATTGAGGATGTAAAGGGCAGGGGAGGGCACGATTGCATGGCCTCAGGCGTGAGCTTGATCATTTTAGCCGGACGAGGCAATGGGAGGACGGTCTGTGCAAACGAACTTGCAAGAGTTGTGCATCGAAACTAAATTAAAAGCATGAGTCGAACAGAAATCATTGCGGAAATTCCCAGATTGTCGCATGCCGACCGCAAAGCGATCATGCGCCGCCTTCTTGAGATGGAGGGCGATAAGAGCGTGGATCTTCGTGAGAGAGGCATCGGCAAGGCCCAAGCTGCTGACCTTAGGGCTCGCCTGAAGACCTTTGCTGGAGACTGGGAACGTCCGGAAGCAGACATATATGACGAGAATCCGGCGCGGTGATGTCATCTTGGTGCTATTTCCCAATTCCGACCTGCGGTCGGCCAAGCGTCGGCCCGCACTCATCGTCCAGCGAAATAATTTAGATAATAGGTTGTCGCAAACGATTGTTGCCATGATTTCGAGCAACCTTGCTCGACGCGGTCATCCAAGCCGCGTTTTTGTTGCGCTCGATTCACCAGGCGGCAAGGCTACGGGCCTGAGGTTGGACTCCGTCATTATGACTGACAATTTGGCGACAGTGTTCGATTCCGAAATTGACTTGAAGATGGGTAATTTCCCCGAAATGCAAGTTGTGGATGTGGCTTTGAAGCACACACTGGAGCTTGCGTGAACAAGTCCTGAAGGGACGTTGGAAAAGCCTCCTGTTATTTCCATCGCTTCTTTAGGACAAAATCGTCTTCAAGCGAGACACTTCTGTCCGGCTTAATTTCCCCGATTGCTCCGCGATGGCAGAGGGCGGACGACAAGTTCAATGAAAAACCGCAAAGAATTCCATCGCCCGCGAAAGACATTAAGCCCGTCCGGCCTATTGGTCAAAACTGCTAAACTGGCATGGCGACTGCTTAAGCGCCTCAAATGTAACAGAATATGAGAACAATTATGCATTCTGCTCACGGGTTCCAACTGCCGTTATTCCCACAATGGATGACCATCTCCGCCGTCTTGCTGCTAATTTGGGCGGCTGCCATTCATTCCGTTTCCGCCCAGAGCTTGTTGACGATTAATGATTCAAATCCCTCGGCCGTCATCATCACTGCCACGGGCGCCAATGCCGGTGTCAATTACAGCGGCAATACGGCCAATGACGGTGTGGATTTGCTGCAGTTTTTTACCTTGAATGAGTTCAATATGTCTTTTGGCCAGGACCTGACCGGCACCTTAACGGGCGGCAATATTGGAGTGAGCTATGACGATGTCTATAGCGACAACGAGTCCACGTCTGGTGGAAACTATTTTGATATGGAGTTATACGTTGATAACAATTCTCCAGGGGAGGGGAACACCGAAACGTTTTCCACCAGCCAACCGGCATTCAGCGGCTCATGGACGATCGATTTTTCCGCTTTGGGAGTAACCGGCGCGGCCTTGCCGACTCCTGGCTCGACGGGCAGCATTATGTCGGGCTTTTCCGGGAGCCCGGGCGACATTATCGGTCAATGGGAGATCCAGGCGGCGCCGGAACCAGGCACAACGAGTTTGGCTTTAGCCGGATTCGCGGTAACGGCGATTGCCATGTTTCGCCAACGCCGCAGGCCGGCTAAAAAGTAATTTAAAACCCACAAGGGGCGGCCGAAATTTGTTTCGTGCCGAAGCACGACCGGAAAGTAGCCAGACACGGAGTGTCTGGGGCGCAGATTCCAGTTCTTTCGTCCTGAAGGGACGGCGGAAAACCTCCGGCCATTTCCGATGTCGCTTCGGGAGCAGATCGTTTTTAACCGTTACCGGACAATTCGTGTCTTGCGACTTTCCAAAGCCGCTCCGCGACGATAAAAATCCGTCAGGTCCAAAAGCTTTAATCTGCGGTGGGGCAGGGTGGGTGGAGAATGAGGATGACAATGAGATTGACGCGCCTTCGCTGAAGCTACGGCCCGGCCACCGGATGGCGCCCTGCCGACCACTGACTGCTAACTCTTTCCTAAAAACATTAAGTCCCCGCCCGACCTTTCGGTCGAGCAGGGACAAATGGGGAATGGGAGTTCGTCAATCTCTCTTTCCCGGATCGGCATTAGACGCTCAACCCCTCGCGGGGGGCTGCCGATTTCCCGACGCTATTCTCCACGGCAAGCGGAGTTTCGGCCTCGTAGCAGGGCCGTCCAGCGCCTTTCAGCCGCTGAATTTCAAGTGAGGCTTTTTAGCTCGCTTCAACTGGTGGTTGCGCCACCGGCTCACGAACCAGGTTAAGACACGCCTGCGATTTTCTTTCGCGTCTTATCCCTTCGGCTTCGGGTCAGCCGCTGCTTTTGACAGCGCGTTCGCCCGACGCCACGGGTCTCGCCTCTTCACTCATAGATTGCTTTTTTCTTCACAGTCAGCGGTGCCGTTTGTAGCATCGCCGGCCTTCGGAAGTTTTTTCACGCAGCCTGCCGAGCCGTCGTGACCTTCCCGTTGCGCGCGCTTTTTTTGTCCGCCTTTCGGCGTCTTTCTCCCGGCCAATCCGATTTTTATCTCGAACCCGGCCAGAGCCGCTCGCACCGTGTTGACTCGCAGTAGCAACCAAAGCCTGTTTGGCAACTGCGATTCATTCAGGCTCGAAACCCGCCTGAACTACTTGATTCGATTTGGAACGGTTTCTCATCGCTCCTCACCGCCCGCCCTTCATTCGCATTTGGCGTGCGCGAACACACCAGAAGGGCCGGTGAATTTTGCCTCGGCCGCGCGGCCTTTCGGCCGGTTTAAGAGGAGTAGGATCCGTCAACCTGATCCCGCTTTTCCCCGGTCACCCGGGATTATCCTGGAAACGAACAATCTCAATCTTTCGACCGCTACTGCCCGCTTCGTTCTTTCAATGAACTGCTCACATCATAGCAATTTTTTGATTTCTCACAATAAATTGATATCAACAGCTTATTCACCGAAATATTTCAGTTA
>JASHPN010000065.1 GCA_030038175.1 Verrucomicrobiia bacterium | reverse complement strand
CGCCTCGGGAATTGAAGACCAGCACATGAACCGCGCGATGCAGCAAGCCGCGGGCATGGACTTCGCTGCGCGGTTTGCGGCCAATCACTTCATCCCGTTCGTTGACGACGTCAAAAATGTCTTCACTCATGTCGGAGGAAAAAGTAAACGCAAAGGCGCGGGGTGGCAAAGGCGCAAAACTCAGGGTTGGTCAGTAGTCCGTGGTCCGTAGTCAGTAGCTTCGGCGGTTGGACGACAAGGGGAAGTTCTGGTTTCTTATTCGTGGTTGATGCCGGCGACGCATACGCATTTCAATCAGAGACTCGTTGCCTTGTCTCCTGCGCGGGACGTGCCATCATTGCACCAACGATGACGATAACCAAAAGGGTGAATGAAATGGATGATGCTGGGGTCAAAGAAAAATCAGGCCAACCCCATGAAAGAGAATTGAAACCGGCAGTCATGAAAACCTTTATTTTCCTGTCAATGATGGCAGTGGCCTATTGCTTACCGGTTTCCAGCCGGGCAGCCGGTGCGAACGACATCCTCAACCGGCCTGGAGTATCGCCGGTGGCGGAAAAAATTCTGCGGCGAATGTCGGCCTATTACGAGACCTTGCATAGTTTTCGAGGCGTTGTGACGAGCATTGACGTTTACTCCAGTTCCAAAATCGTCCATGAAGAACGGTTTGCATTCATGCGGCCAAATCGTTTCGTGATCCTTCCCGACAACACCAATGACCCGCGCCTGTATTGTGATGGGACAAACGTCTTCTATTACGAACCGTTTAGTTACAACTGTTATGCTCAAACTCCCGCACCGGCCCAATTTGACGATTTTTCCAACTGGATCGGACCCGACCTGGTACGGATGATGGCGAGCAAATATTGGTTCGACTTTTTCACCAAAACATCCGGCGTGGGCTTGATTTCGCTGCAAAATCGGGGCAAAGAAAACGTCAATGGAATCCCCTGCGACCACCTGTATTTTCAGGAAACCAATTCTACGGTTATGGAATTATGGGTCGCGCGCGGCAAAAGGCCGCGGCTGGTGAAATATGCGTCTCATTTTCCCAATCCACTTTTCAATCTGCAAAACTTATCGCTTGAGGAAAGGGTTTCCTATTGGGAAGAAAACCGTGCAATTTCGCCTGGGGAATTTGCGTTTTTGCCGCCGACGGGCGCGGTCGAACGTCCATGGGACGCCAATTATCCGGAGGTTTCTGAAACCGTCAGCAACGGCGTCCGCACACAAACCCTCCATTTTGTATCGAATGAGCAGGCGGAGGCTGATTCGCGAAAAATGGCGAATTTTATCAATAGAAATCAGGCGCGATTCCAGGCCATTGCTCTAACGAATCTTTTGGCAACATTCCCTGACCTGTCCCGCACTAATCTGACGTTCGTGGGCGTTCAGCCTTCGGCGGCCGTGGGCTCGCCGTCCGGCTTCGTGATCACTTTTGCTCTTTCGAATACGATTGCCACAACCGTCACCAGCCACTCGGTTGAGACAGCGGAAAAGACCGTAAGTGTGACCATCTCGCCGGAAGGAATCTTTGAAGGGGCCAGCCGGGGAAATTCCGTTTCGATCCGTTCCAAATGAAGAATGGATATGGCCAGGAAGCGTGAAAGGACCGTACCCGTAAACGACCGGATGCAGAAAAATTATACTTATGCTCTTACTGCGCCAATCGGAAGGAATTTCACCGCGGGGTTTGTGCCGGAGTTGACGCCGGCTGAGATGCTGGCGATGGGGGTCTTCGGTGGGCGCTATCTGAGAGATTGTCGGAAGGAGTTTCCGGCGGCCTGGTTCAAAAAAGCGAAGTTGCATCCGAACGGCGTCCCCGGACACAGCAAAGACCTGAACTTTTTTAAGGTGGACGCGTCGCAGTCCCTCGCCGTCTGGAACGCAAACGGATGGATCAATCCGATTGACCCGCGAGGCTGGTTCCAATGGTATTGCCGTTATTATCTCGGAAGAAGAGTTCCCAAGGAAGACGCGAGGCAGATCAAACGGTGGCGCGCCATTCGGAGGCATATCGGGCAGCTTAAATGGCATTGCCAACCCGGCGATTGGACCTGCCGGCCCGTCCAGCGGCAAGCCCTCTTGCACTGGGCTTATGACAGCCGGCGGATGTAAATTTTCCCGCTAAGAAACCCGCCGGTGGCGTGTCGTAACTTGTGAACGCATGAAAACGGCGGCCAAATGCATCCGTACTACTATGCCTCAGAGTTATCGCGACTTGCGAGATTTTCAAAAGAAAAGTGCGGAACACCCGGAATTGAGGAGCGCGGACAGCCTTGCCCGCGTGTTCCCTCTTGCACCATGGCCGCGCGGACAAAGCTGTCCGCGCTCCTTCGGTTGCGGTTTTGCCGAGCTGCGCCAATCTGCGGTCGTTTTTCCTCAGGAGCAATCCCGGGCCAATACCGCCTGACAAAAGATGAGCGATCGCCTGGCAACAAATTTAAAATCCCGTTGTTCCATGAATATGCGCCTTAAACTTTTCTTCTGTTCCGCTCTGATGGGCTTTGCCGTATTATTTCCCAACTCTCTTTTTGCCGGCCCGTTTCAGACTGACACGGACAAAGTTGTCGCCGGCAATTCTCAATTCGCGCTGGATTTATACGCCCGGCTGCGAACCAACGACGGCAACGTTTTCTTTTCGCCCTACAGCATTTCGACGGCCCTGGCCATGACGTATGCGGGCGCGCGCGGCGAGACGGCCCGGCAAATGGCCCGCACATTGCGCTTCGATTTGCCGGCGCATGAATTGCATCCGGCTTTTGCGGCGCTGGCCACCAATCTCGAGGCGATTCAGGACCAGGGCCACGTTCAATTGGCGATCGCCAACTCGCTCTGGCCGCAAATCGGATATAAGTTTCGGCCGGATTTTCTCAGGCTCTGCGGCGAAGACTATGGCGCCGCAGTGCTGCCCGTTGATTTCAAGCATCACACCGAAGCCGCGCGAAACGAGATCAACGGCTGGGTCGCCGTCCGAACGGACCGAAAGATTGACGAGTTGATCAGACCGGGAGTCCTGGACAAAAGCAGCCGGCTCGTGCTGGTGGATGCCATTTATTTCAAGGGAAATTGGGAAAGGAAATTCAATTACCTGCTGACCAGGGACCAGCCGTTTCACGTGTCAGCGGCAGAGACTGTCAATGCGCCGCTGATGGAGCAGACGGCTGATTTTGGATATGCGGAATTTCCCGGCTTACAGGTTCTGGACATGCCGTACATGGGCGATGAGATTTCGATGATCGTGCTGCTGCCGCGCAAAGTGGACGGCCTTGGCACGCTCGAAGAACAATTGACCGCGGACAATTTCAAAACCTGGATCGCCAGCCTGCCGACTCAGAAAGTGCACGTGTTCTTTCCGAGCTTTACCATGACATCCGGCCTTTCGTTGGCCGATACATTGGCGGACATGGGAATGCCCGACGCATTTAACAAACGGGCTGACTTTTCCGGCATGGACGGGAGCAGAAATTTGTATATCAGCCATGTCATACATCAGGCGTACGTCAAGGTAGATGAGGAAGGCACAGAGGCCGCCGCCGCAACGGCGGTCGTGGTGGCCTTTGGCGGTGCGTCACTGGTTCATGCCCCGCCAATTCCCGTCTTTCGCGCCGACCATCCATTTCTATTTTTGATCCGTGACAATCAAACCGGCAGCATTCTTTTTCTGGGACGAGTTACGAATCCAATCCCATGAAACAAGCAATATGGGAATCTATCGCGGAAACACGCTTGCGTTATGGACTGCGGCGGCAAGCAAAGCGCGACGCCGCTTTCGAACGGCATGCGCATTTTAAAGGTCAATATGTCGTTGGGCGATCAACCACTTTCCAAAGCGGTGTCAAAGCCGCCGCACTCCAAGGCCTTCGGCGTTTCGAACGGTGTGGAATGGAAACCTTAAATCAGACATGGTCTCATTTGAAATGATACGCGTGAGTCCCCGAAGTGTCCTCTGCCTCGCGCTCGTTGCCTTTAACGTCTCGGCATCGGCGCGTGGGGTTCGCGTTTGGAGCGACGCAGAATTGATGAAGATGTCCGAATTAGCGGTGATTGCCCGGCCAGTTTCCTCAACAGCTCTGAACGAAACAAATCTGCTGGGTTATTCCCCGTTCAGCTCGTTCCACGGATTTCGCGGCGTGGACACGACTTTTAAAGTTCTTGATGTTCTTAAAGGAGCGCCCAGGAACGATCGCATTGTCGTGCATCATTATCTTGAAGACTTGCGTCCCGACGACTGCCCAGGTTTTATCCAGTTTCCAGATGGCAATACCAATCACTATACCCTGTATTTAGTCAAAGACGGGCCGGATCGTTACGCTCCGGCGACTGGGCAGATTGACCCCGAGCAATCTGTCAAGCTTCTCGAAGACAAACGGCAATTTCCCGGCCTTTTTCCGCTTCTCCCTCCTGCGGCGGATGCCGACCCCGCCATCCGCCACGCGGTGCAGGTTCACGTTCCCGTGCGGCTTCTCGCAGAGCGAACCGAAGATGCGATCGTCATTAAAACCGATGAGATCATGGCCACGAACCTGACGGTCGGCAGCAATGTCTTCACCGGCACTTCAATGGACGTGGATATCTATTGCCGTGGCAAACGGTTGGACTTTGGCCCTGACTCGCTGCAATCGGAGTTTGCCGACGGGAGTTGCGATGAAACCCTTCACCGCGATGTTTGGGGAATTCCCAAACCGGGCGAAAAATATACCATCATCATCAAATTAACCTTATTTGAGACCGACGAACCGCCGCAGCATATGTGGTCGCCACAGAGCGGCAACTACTATAAGGTCCTGTGCGAACGCGACTTCAAACTGATGGTTCCATGAATCCGCCGAAGATGAAATCCAAACTTGTCCTCTGGCTCGCGCTCGTTTTGAGTGCGATACTTTGGCCGCTGGTTTCCAGTGCCGGCATCGTTTATCCGCAGGCGCCGGCGGCTGGAGAAAAGGCCGCCCTGAAATACAGGTTGGGTGTATTTGACGGGTTCTTCCGAAGTTTCGGGATCTCCACCGACGGATTGACCTTTGGCCGCCCGTTTGGAGTCTATGTTTATCGCGGAACATTGACGAATTTGTTGTCCGGACAATTGCTGTCGCTGGCGGACCAATACGCCTGGCGTTATCCGGTGATGCAGGGAACCAATGATATGGGAGCCATAGATTTAAAATCCGACCAAACGCCGGGGAAATATCTGACTTATGCCGAAGGTTCTTTTCCCTCGCAACGCCATTACGACGATCCGACTGTTGAGGCATTGCGAGCGGCGGAGCGTTTTCCTCGGGTGCAAAGACAGGATTACGAATTCAGGTATTTGAACATGGAGCCGGAGCATTTCACTGCGGTGTGGCTCCATGGGCAAACGGACGACATACTCATCCCGCTGCCTCCCACCTATGGCCGGATGAATGCCTGGCAGCCCTATTCGGCAAAACAAATTGCCGCCATCCTCGGGCCGGAGGCGCAAAAAGAAAGCGCGATGTGGGCGAAACTTTTTTCCCAGCAAAAGAAACTTAATCAACCATGAATCCCAAGGCCCTATTTTGCCTCGTGCTCGTTTTATTTTCCGCCCACTGCAACGGCGCCAGCGGTTTGTTTCCTAAAATGCCGCCGGCAGCAAAGGCCTATGTGGTCAATCTTCACAGCGATAACCGGGCAGCCAAAAGGACTGCCTGGGCCTTGCAAGGACTCATCAATCAATCGAGTGCGGAGGTTTATGTCCTGTCCAGCGCCCAACATTTGGAACAACTGAAACTCAGCCAAAAACCTTACAAAAGGCTCGACGCCCTGACGGGGCAAAATGCCGGGCTGCGAAATCTTTTTCAAAAATACCAGGGCCAGGTGAAAACGATGTTCATTTACGATCCGGCCAAAGACTGGACCTTCTGCCTGGCGTTGATGGCCGCTGCGCAGCAAAGCGGCATTCCGGTGGATGAATCCACTAAGAAAGAATTAATATCGGAATTTGGCTGGAAAGGGGACGTCGAAGATTTCCGGAACCGGTGGAAAACCCGAATTGAAGCATACGACTGGGCGTTGACCAATCTCATGCCCGGTTGCAGCAAACAAGTGGTGTTTGCGCATCAGATGGATAGGCGGGTGTGCGATTATGTTGTCGCCAGTAAAGGATTCGCTTTTTGGTTAAATCCCAATGACCCGGAGGAACGCGCCGAAATTGAAAAAGTTTTTCGCGCCGGACATTACGGACTGGGCACGTCATTGATGGGATATCACGGCGACGGCGTCAACGAGATCGCGAATCCCGTGGGCATTGGTTATGTCTGCAGCGATTTCTATGGCAATGGAAGTTTTTGGTCGAGTTTTCCGGACCAAACCTATACGCAGACCCCCGGACGGGCGATCATTGCGGAACCGGGAAAGATTTATGCTTCGATCATGTGGAGTGACGGCGACAACCTGCAATTCGACCAAAACTCGCTGTATAACTTCTGGCATAGCCGCGCCCGCGGGACCGTCCCGGTGGCCACGGCGCTAAGTCCCACGTTGCAGGAATTAAATCCGCCGCTTTTGGACTGGTATTATTCCCACATGACGACCAACGACGAACTGATGGCCGGTCCGACCGGCGTCCAATTCATATTTATCGGCAACTTCAATGACAATCTCTTTCCAGCCTGGTGCCGGCTGACGCGAGAATGGTGTCATGACGCCGGATTTTATACCGGCCGGATATGGCAGGCACCCTATCCCAGCGCGAAGTGGACCAGTTATATGACCACCTCGGGATTTGCCGGTATCATTGGCGAGGGCGGATTCGTCCAGGCCGGATATCCACCCAAGATTGACACGTTTGCGGCCTGGACCGAGGATAAACTCTTCGAACAATTTACGAACGCTGTGCAGCCCAATCCTCATGCCCCGGTTTTTGTGAATTTCACGCCGATTGCGCAGGGATTTGATGTTCGCGACGGCGGCTTTGACGCGCTGAAACGCGATATGGATCGGGTCGAGGCCGCCTATCCGGGGCGCTATGTCTTTCTTTTGCCGAAGGATCAGTTTGCCACCATGCGGGCCTATTATCATTTGCCGGCGAATTGACGGGCAGTCATCATATGAAATTCAAACTCCTCGTTTTTCTTGCGCTCGTCTTAAGCGCAATCTCATTTGGCCAGTCGTTCTCCCCGCCGTCGCGCCGCGGCGCCGGCGTTGACAACGCCCTGACCAGGCGAATAACAGTTGCCCTTAAGGAATGTCAGACCCTCAAACCGGGAATGACGCGCTCGGAGCTATTGAAAGTTTTTACCACGGAAGGCGGCCTTTCGACCGCGCTACATCGCACTTTTGTTTATCGCGGTTGTCCCTACATCAAGGTGGACGTTGATTTCAGGCTTTCAGATTCCGGGCAGAATGTGCTTGTGGAAAAGCCCACGGATATCATTGTCAAAATTTCCAAGCCCTATCTGGAATGGGGTATCATTGATTGATCCCATGAAATTCAAATTTCTTGTTTGTCTCGCACTGTTCTTCGGCGGCGCGTGGATAGGGGATTTGGATAGCATCGGTCAAGGCGCACGTGAAATTTCTGCCAAAGAGGGCATTTCCTCCGAAGCAGACCTGGACAGAGTCATCGCGCAACTTCAAGCGCAGGCAACGCGTTTCGATGCTTTCCTGGCCTTGCTTGACTTCGCGGGATATCCCGAGGGGAATATTCATAACGAGGATCTGCGCACAGACGCCCTTCATGACAAAGCCATCACTGCGTTTCGCGATTGTCCGGGGCTCGATGCAGTCATTGCAAACATGATAGAACGTCTAAACCAGCCCGGGGAACGCCTGACGATGATCAAGTATTTGCTTAAATTCTCCGCGCCTTACAGTGAAATGGAGATGACGGGCGCGAGTAGCGGCAACCGAACTCTGGACGACTCGATGAAATGCGCCAACGAGGCGGTAAATTCCGCTTTTGATCCTTCGACCGTCACGGCAGCTTTGACCAATTCCGATTGGCTTCTGCGCATCACCGCCGTGGAACATTTTGGAAATCCGCCGACGAGCGTCCGAGAATGGAAACCGTTGCTGCCGCAGATGGAAAAATTGGCGGTGACCGATGATGCCGCCATTCGCAAAGCCGCGGACCAAAAACTTCAAGGTTTTCCCGGAACGGAGACATTTTTGGACGAGCGATTGACGAACGAAACCTCGGCGGAAGTGATTCTGGAGCTATTGGAGTACCGGCATGTTGTGGGAAAGAAATTCAACGACCGTTTCCTTGCGCTTTTTGTCCCGCTTTTGAGCAGCACGAATGAAAACGTGCGGGTGGATGCTTTGGTATTTGTTGGTTTCAATTCGCAGCGGGCGCCGATGCTGCAATTTACTTTTGGCACAAACGCATTCGACGCGGCGCTGGCCTCGACCCGCGCTAAATCCGTCAGGGAACGGGCGGCGGCGGCTGAGGCCCTGACGGAACTCCGGCAGCTTGACCCAATTCGCAGCCGGGAGGCATTTCTTCACATGACGAATGACCCCGACGAAAACGTGCGCTGGCACGTTGCCTGGGGACTGAGCAACCAGTTGGACCGGGAAGACGTAAAAGGGGCCATTGCCATTCTTTTGCAGGACAAATCGCCGACCGTAAGATATATGACGATCCTAGCCGCCGGCCCGCAAAAGTATGTTCCGGAATTGAAAGAGTTAGCCAAAGAACCGGATTCCTGGGCTGCCAGATCGGCCAGGGATAAGCTGAAGCAGTTGGCGGAGAACAAAGGGAATTGAAACGGGCGTGAGACAAAATTAGGGAGCGCGGCTGTGTCGTCCCGACCAGCCGCAACGGATTCGCCAGTGCTGCGACTGGTGCTACGCACACAGTCGCGCTCCGAGGAAATCTGTCCTGCGCCCAATTTGATATAATAACAATTGGCCTTTGCTTGACGGCAGGCCGCGGTCATAGTTACATTTTTCCCATGCGTGGTTACGCCATCCTCGCAATAATACTGCTTCTAATGGCGGGGCCGTATTCCCATGCCGGCGAAAACGACAAGCCACCGGTAAACCAGGGAGCAAAAACCGAGGCTTTTCACCAGCTTTTTAGCTCGCTCTTCAACCAATGGGACATCAACCATGATGGCGCGCTGGATCTTACTGAAATTGACACCGCGATAAACGATCCTTCGGTGCAGGGGAATGAATCCGCCATCGCCGTCGTTTTTCGGCGGCATTTATTGCGCGATCAACGGGACAAAACGAATGAAATAAATGAACTGTCGCTGGCCGAGGTATTGTCACTGGCGGATGATCCGCAGGTCCAGCGCGCAATCTCCGGCGATGCCCGGCACATCCAGTCCATCAATCATTCTTTATTCCTGCCGGAAGATCCCAATTTGGTTTCTTTTCACCAGGGCAGCATGGGCGACTGCTATTTTTTGGCGGTGGCCGGCGCGCTTGTTTATTACCAACCTCAAATGGTTCGGGCAATGATCAAACCCGAAGCCGACGGAAGTTTTGAGGTGCGCTTCGGCAATGGGAAAAATGTAGCGGTCGGGCCGCTTACCGACGCCGAACTGATTCTGGGAGCCACCGAAGGCAGAAGTCATGGCATTTGGCTTTCGGTCCTGGAAAAGGCTTTTGCGGAGCTGCAAAAGCAGAACAAGGAAAGAAAGACGGGCCAGGAAATTGGCGCCGATCAGGCGGTTTTCAGCGATTTCATCGGACGCGGCGGAAATTATCGCTCGGTGATCGTCCTTTTTACCGGACACCACACAGCAGCAGCGCCCATGGGACGCTGGTTTAAACAGGATCCTCAAGATGCCGCGGAAAAGATGGATGGCCTGCTGACCAAAATTTCCAGCGAACACCGGCTGGCCGTCGTCGCCACCAGCCACGACAAATCTAAAATACTGCCAAAAGGCATTCCTCATGGGCATGCGCTCGCGGTTCTGGGTTATAATGCGGCGGCGCGAACGGTGGTTATGTTCAATCCGTGGGGAAATACTTTCAGGCCGCGCGGCCCGGCGGGATTAGTTAACGGATACCCAACCCGACAAGGCATTTTTGACGTGCCGCTCACCGATTTTATGCAAACTTTTTCAGGTTTTACCTACGAGACCGACAAACCGGCATTGGTGGACGATAATCAGGTGAATCCATCGCCTGCCAAATTAATTGAGCAATTCAAAAATTCGCAGATTTTTTGGCAACAATTTGAAATTGCGGAAAAAATTGTGGCGTTGCATGACACAAATGTCCTGCAAAGCCCGGTCTTGACGGATGATTTGACGAACGAAGACCGGCATGTGAGGGGGAATGCGGCCCTTATCTTTGCCGCCCTGGGAGATAATCGGGGATTTGACGTCATTGAGAATATTCTCAACGACCGGTCCAGCCGGCCCGAAGGGCAAGGCGATGGCTACCCCTGGACTCTTCAGGGACAGATTGCGGCCGATCGTTATGATGCCGCTCATTTGTTTGGCGATCTCAAAAATCCACGCGCAGTTCCTGTTCTCATCCCTTTGCTTCAGGACGACGAGGTGAATTACATTGTACCGTGGTCCCTTGGCGCAATTGGTGATAAGCGGGCCATTCCGGCGTTGATTGAAGCATTGGATGACAAAGCGCCTTCGATCCGCGTCCTGGCAATCTACGCCCTGGAAATGCTGGACGCGGTGCAGGCGTTACCGCGCCTTCGGGAATTGTTGAATGATCATCAGCGATCCAATTTTGGCGACCTTGTCACCGTGGCAGACGCGGCTCATGAAGCGATTATCAAACTGACGCCGCCCGCATCGGCTAATCCTGGCAAGCCCGGCGCGGCGGCATGGCAAACCACGCTTCGCGTGGAAGCGACAAATGGCGATCCCTCATTGGTGCCCTGCTTTGCCGGCTTTAGAATGTTTTACACCGTTCCGGCGCCGGCGGCGGCCATCCTCGAATCCCAACCGCACGCGCAACTCGAGCCGTTTCTCGGAAAACTTCGGACCCAATTGCCGCCGTGGGGCGCCAGTACCGTGGGCGAATGGATGGACATTGTTCGTCACGGCCTCCGCGGCACGCCGGGGGTGATCACTAATACGATCACGGCTGCCAACGGGATCGTGTGCTCTACGCAACTGATGCCGGTCTATTATTATTCCGAATCCCTGGGTACCAACTAATACACTTTCTTCACGACCAACACTCCGATTGGCGCCGTGTCCGGTTCCAGCGTCAGGCCCCACTCTTTGAGCATCGCGTCCACGGCAGGCCGGGCCGTGGATTCGTTTTGTAACCGCATCCACATGGATCCGTTCCAGGCCACAGAAAAATCGTAATAATTCGTCAGGCTGGTTTCATCCACGACGGGCATTTTAAGACATTGTTCAAAAAAGCCGCTCAATTCCCCAATCCGCAAGTGCGTGACGTACACCCTGCCGCTTTTGTATTTGCTGTCTTCCCTTTCGTCGCGGCTGCTCACCGTAAAGGCGGGGAGCAACGGGTCCACGACTTTCATCGCCAGCACGTCGGTATCGTTCGTTTCTTTTTGCGCGGTATAACCAAGGCTGCGAATGGCTTTTTGGAGGTTCAGCCGCGGCGTGGACGTGGTTACGATAAAATCAAAATTGTTGGTGGGCGCATCATCGGGAAGTTGAACCCGTCCGGGTATCTCGCCATAAGCGGCGGCGACCATATCGCGCAGCGAGACGTCACGCCCCATGACGCGCCACGGGCCGCGGCGGCTGTTTCCCACGGGGGCCCAGGTAACGCCTTTGCGGAGATTGTGTTCGAAATGCGTGGGACGAATCTCCACGATGCCTGCCGGTGCGTGCTCTAAAGTTCGCTGGCTGGTAAAATACGCGTCTTTGGCCGAGGGAAAGAAAACCATTTTCACGGCGATGGCCAGCCCGAGCGCCATGATCAATCCCGCAATCAGAATAATTTTTCCGGTGGTAGTCATAGGTTTTTTAACAGGCGCCTAAGGCGCGGGAATGGTCGTGTGCACCGAGACCCATTGGACGTCCGGGTCGGTTTCGTCACTGCCGCCATAGAGATCGTATTGGTAAGTCACGTCGGGAATCAGGCCCGGATTGGGCCAGCGATGGGTTTCCGAATGGCCGTCCGCGAAGGCAAAAGGACAGGAATTATTGTGCCATTTGGCGGAAATGTCCTGGAACCAAACCCAGGTGGACGAATCAGACGAAGTCATGACGTTGCCAAAGACGCCGTCGTTCAGGCTGTCGGGGTGCTCATCCACAAAGGTATATACATCCGAGGGCCCCAGCGCGCCGGTCATTTGGTTTTCTTTGGCGTACACGAGCCATTGGGTTGCCGGCGCCGGCGGCGGATACGTCTGGAGATCCATGGCGCCGCGCGGATCGCCGGCGAGATCACTGCAGCCGATGGCGCCGCTCAGCGCGTAGCTGCGCACCCGCGGAGGTCCCTGAAGACCCGGATACTGCGTGCTGCGGTCCGAGGGGCATTTGTATAAAGCGGGATTTTTGACATAAAGCGCCAGTTGCGAATAACGCGAGTCCACGAGGGCGGCGCTATTGGTATTTTCGGCCGGGTCATCCATTCGGCCCGCGACCCAATTTACCGTTGTGACACTGTCGGCCTGCGCGAGATTGATCGGGAAAAAGCTGTGGTTATCGTCGGAATACATTTTCAGGCCCAGGCCGATCTCGTGAAGGTTGTTCATGCACTGAAGTCCCAAAGCCTTTTGTTTGCCCTTGTCGAAGACTGGAAAAAGGAGGGCCGCAAGAATGGCAATGATGGCGATAACGACCAGAAGCTCGATGAGGGTGAAGGCTTCAATGGGGGCAGGCCGCGGCCGCTTGCTGATCCGCGCGGCTCGGTTCGCCGAATCGCATTGTTGTTCCCGCCTCATTTGCATTTCAAATATGTATTAACAGTTTTCCAGCCGAAATGTTACGAAAATAACGCCCCGTCGGCCCTCACCCCAAAACTAAGTGTCCGCTGACGCTGAAAATGTGACAAAAATTATTTTGTTTTTTTAGAATCGCCGTTACGCGCGCTGATCACGCGCAGGGTCAGATAATTTTCCGCGTCGTCCGGATTTTGCGCCAGGAAACCGACAATGCCGCCGCAGGCCTGAAGCGCAGGCCTCGGATTGGCCACAAAAAACGTGGCATCGAGGGCCGGCTTTTGATTGAGTTTGACCCATAACGGCAAGGTATAGGCCGGTGAACCGGATGAATTCCAGCCGGTGGGCAGGCCAAGCGGCGCGACATTTGTGAAATCAATGCCAAGCTCCGCCGTAACGCCGCCGTGCTTGACGATGGACCAAAGCGACGGAAGGCTCACCACTTTCCACATCATGCCTTCCAGGTCGGGAGTTTCGCCCACCGCGTCAAAGTAGGAGTTCAACGTGGGTTCAAAGGTTGCGAGGGCGTTTTTTTCTTCCGGCGTCAAATGATATACCGCGGCGTGTTTTTGGTTTTCTCGCGCCTGCGCGGCCGGCGGCGGCCTCCCGGAAATCCACAAATCAAAATTGGTGCCGTGCATCTTTTGGCGGGCCACATGCAGGCGATAAATGGTTGCCGCGCTCTTGTCCAGGCCCAGGCCGAGAAAGGTTCCATTGACCCGGGCCCGGCCATAATTGTCTTTGGGCACGGGCGCTCCCCAAATCGAAGCGGAATCCACATAAGGACCGATCGTGCGAATGCGGAACCCAACGGGCGCCCGTTTGAATTCGAATTTGTCGCCCATGGAATTGTAAAGGACCACCGGCTTTATTGTCTGCGCCGGCGGCCGGTTGGAAACAGCCATCACCTCGAAATAAATGAGCCATTGCGTGCGGTGATTTCCCTTTTGATGCAGCGTGATCAGGGCGCTGATCGAGTCGCCGGGAGTCAAACTGTTGGACGGCGCGGAATCGAAACCATCGAGGGGAATGCCGTCTTTCACCGCGGCGGCGCGCAGTGCCGGAAACGGCGGCACGGGTTCAAGGCGGGAGAGCAGGTTGGAATTTTGCGCAGCGGCGCCTATGAGCGCGGCCAGCGTGAAAAGCAGGGCAAGGAGGCTTTTCACTGTTTTTTGAGGGTAAGTCCAACCAAAAACGGAGAGGCGCCGCTCAGAGACGACACGTAATCAATACTCGAAATTTCCAAGTCGGGATGGGGATTTGCGAATGCCGTGCGATACAGGCGAAGGGATAAGTCCGGGGAGTCATCGCTGATGGCGCGATTACTGCCTGCCCATGCAAGCAGGGTGTCCGACGAGGTTGGATCTGGGCCGGCGTCGGAATTGTAAATGGGGCCCCACCAATCGAGAACATCTTTGCCTCCGGTAATGTCCGTCTCAGCTTTCGAACC
>JASHPN010000064.1 GCA_030038175.1 Verrucomicrobiia bacterium | reverse complement strand
AGCGCCGTCTGTTTCAGCGGTTCAATTTCTGCAATTAACGACATCCGAACAGTTTTGCGTTTTGGAGCGGTGGTTTCAAGTTTTGAGTTTGGCTGAAGGCGGCGTGTTCCGTATTGCGTCAAGTATTAGGCTGAGATGAGTGTGTGGCCGGGCGGCCAAGCGCCCACCGCCAATATGGGCCGTGACAGATGGGACGGGTGTGACACATGCAAAAAGTCGTAGAAAGTGGAAAAAGGGGTAACATCCGCTACAGTGTTGAGCGCCAACAATTTAGCCCGACAGGGGTAACAGAGCCGTGACATTCTCGACTGCGACGGCCAGGGACGGAAGGGACATAAGGGACCGGAAAGGGGGTTGTTTTCTGGAAAGCTGCCTCGTTTTGCCGGCTCAGACCCGGTGGGGCCGGCGATCCCGCTTGCTTACGTGCGCGGCTCTGTTCCGCTCCCTCACCTGCCGTCGCCTTTTCTATGGCGCGGCGAGCATAAATGATGCAACCCCACCGACCTGAGGGCCGGCGGGGTTGTGGGAAAGAGATTAGCGCCTTCTTACGCTTTCGCCAGGGCGGCTCCGGGCTTGGCCTGGAGGGCACCTTTTGCGACGGTAATGAGTTGGGAGAATCCGGCGGCGTCCTGCGCAGCGATATCGGCGAGGACTTTTCGGTCAAGGGTACATTTGGCAGCCTTGAGACCCTCCATAAAGCGGCTGTAGGTCAACCCGGCGGCGCGCACGGCGGCGTTGATACGGATTTGCCACAAATACCGAAATTCGCGTTTGCGGCGGCGACGATCGCGATAAGCATATTGCCGGCCGTGGTCAACGGCGTCCGAAGCGTAGCGATACAGTTTGCCGCGTTTAAGGCGAAAGCCTTTGGCGGCGCGAATCATTCGTGTGCGGCGTTTGCGTGAAGCGGGTGAATTGGTGACGCGCATAGTTGGTTAAATGGTTGAAAAGTTAAAAAAGAGACTGGAAATTAGTGGGAGAACGGAAGGTTTTGGGTGATGCGATAGGCGTCGGTGGCATCCACCACGGCGGCTTTGCCGAGACGGCGCAGGCGATGCGCATTTTTGGTCTGGGCCAAATGGCGGCGGCCGGCGCGGTAGCGCATTACTTTGCCGGTAGCAGTGATTTTAAACCGCTTGGCCACGGATTTCTTCGTTTTGATGCCTTTGGGACGTCTCATAATTAGTTCAAAAGAGCGCTCACTATATATTTTCGCTGGCGTAAAGCAAGTGGAAAATGCGGTAAAAAGTGTTGTCAAAGCTCCAAATTCCAAGCACCAAGCGCCAGAGAAGCCCCAAAATGGAAAATGATTCGTTGGCCGCACAGTCGTTTCAACCCAACGACTCCCCCACTCCATATTGGGATTTGGGATTTCACCACGCGCCTGGATATTGGCGCCTGGGATTTCGCTATGGCATGGTCGGCTGCGCCGCGGGGCCTGGTTGTCCGGGCATGTCGTTATACGGCAGGGTGTTCGTGGACGAAAAGATGGGCGTGGGAGTGGTGGTTTCCGGCAAATCCGGCGGCGCGGTGGAGTTCAATTGCCTGAGCACGTCGTCGGTTACATCGTTGGTCGCGTCGGTGAAAACAATGATCGGCGTTCCATTGGCAGATTGAGCGGCGGTATCAACGACGAGAGTGTCGCCGGAGGCTTTGGCCTTGTCGGCGACGGCCTTTTTAATTTCGTCGAGGATATCGTCGCGCATGCGCTGGCGCTGATCGGAAATGGTCACCTGAGCCTGCCGTTCAAACTGCTGGATCGCGCCCTGCTGATCCTGCAACTGCTTGTACATGTCATCGGCCTCCTGTTTGCGTTTGTCGCGTTCGTCCTGGGACACGGCCTGGTCGCTGGCCGAGGCGAGCAACGTCTGGTATTGGTCGTTGTGCTTTTTTAAATCGTCCAGCATGCCGTTATCGTCCTTTTCGAGTTCGTCCGCGCGTTCCTGAATGGCGGCGGTGGCAAGTTTGGTTTTGTAATAATTATCGAAGAGTTTCTTCAGGTCCACGGTGGCCATTTTGGGTTGCGCCAGCGCCGGAAGGCTCGTGAACGCCAGGAATAACATGGCCGGGAAAATCGCTCTCAAAAAATTTCTCATGGATAAATGGAAGCAAAACCGGGGGGAAATGCCAAATGAAAAATGCCTTTTAGACAGAGCCTCCTCACCCGCCTTCATCCCGCTCGGAGCGGGACTACGGCGCGGCGGGCGTCGGCTCCTACGCAATAAAGAGCGCAAGCGCGGTGGCGACGAATTTTTTGTTGCAGTCCGGCGTCACGACAGCAGATCCGGGTGTTCGTGGAAGGTTTTGAGGATGAGTTCGCCGAAGATCGTGTTTGCCCAGGCGAACCAGGAACGGGTGTATTTATTCGGATTGTTTTCGTCGAAGGACTCATGCATGAATCCTGTTCCGGCATGGGTGTTTTGCAGGGTATCGAGGCAGCGACGGATCTCCGCGTCGTCGGTGCTGGTCAAGGCTTCGACGATCAGTCCGAGCGGCCAAATCATTCCCATGCCGGAATGCGGGCCGCCCGGCCCTTCGGCAACCTTTCCCTTGCAATAATACGGATCAAACTGCGAAAGAACGAAGCGGCGCGTATTCTGATAAATTTCGTCGTCCGGTTTGACCGAGCCGACATAAGGCATCGAAAGCAGGCTCGGGACGTTGCCATCGTCTATGCAATAAAAATTGCCGTAGGCGTCCACCTCATAGGCGTAAATATTTCCGTAACCGAGAGGGTTCACGACGGCATACTGTTTGAGCGCCTGCTCGACCTCCGCCGCCAAAGCGCGGCATTCCACGGCGGACTCTTCGTCATGGCAAATCTGTTCGAGCATCACCGCCGCCTGGCGCAGGCTGGTGACGGCGAAGAAATTTGACGGGACGAGAAAAGGGAAGACGGTGGCGTCGTCGCTCGGGCGAAACATCGAAAAAATAAGCCCGACCGGTTTGGCGGGGTTCCCATAGCCTTTGCCCGCGAGCGTGTCGGTTTGGACCTGAGTCAGGCGCTGGAAGTGGTACGGGCCTTTGCCATGCTTGCGTTGTTGTTGGCGAAAGGTTTTTAAAACCAACAACACGGCCTGCCGCCAGGTGTCATCGAAGGGCGTAGTATCGCCGCTGTTTGTCCAGTAACCATGCGCCAGGCGGATGGTGTAACACAGGGAATCAATTTCCCATTTGCGTTCGTGAACGCCGGGTTTCATGTCGGTGAAATCGGTTTTCCAGGGACTGATTTTGTTTGGATCTTTGTAAAAGGCGTTGGCGTAAGGGTCGAGCAGAATATTGCGGGCCTGGCGGTAGATAACGCCGGCGATCAATTGTTGCAGTTGAGGATCGTCCTTCATCAAGGGCAGATAAGGCCAGACCTGGGCCGAACTGTCGCGCAGCCACATGGCGTCAATGTCTCCGGTGATGACATAGGTATCGGGCTTTCCGTCCACCATTTGAAAATCCACCGTGGTGTCCAGGGTATTCGGGAAACAATTGCCAAACATCCAGGCGAGCTCCTTATTGCCGATGGAGGATTGGATTTGTTGGATTGCCTTTTCGACCGCTTCGCTCCGGAATTTGCGTTTGGATGCGGGGATACGGACGACGGGAAAATCCGTTTCGGCGGCGCGGGCCGCGGGCGCGAGCATCAGGCCGGCGGATGCGAGGGAGGCGGTTTGGACAAAATTTCTGCGGGTCATCATAGTTTGGGGATTGTAGGAGACCAGAGGAAGGGCAGCCAAATAAAAAAGAAAGACTTTCCATCAATTGGAGGGATCTGCGAAATTTGCCGCAGATTAGATTCGCGCTGCCGCGCGGCTTCGCAATTAGCGGCAGGATGCGGGTGGGCTTCTACCAGGGGTGGTCGCGCTCGCGCTGCTCGTGCTCGACCCCTGGCTAATTTCCAGTGCCCCTTCAGGGCACCCAGTTAGCGGCTGCGCCGGATGCTACTTCTTCTCCTTTTTCTGATCCAAGCTCCGCAGGGCGAAGGCGTAGGCGCCGATGGCGATGGCTTCGCTGGTGCCGAGGCGCGAAATGCCGACGCCAATGCGCTGAAGTGGATCGTATTTGATTTTGCGTTTGGTCCCCGGAACGGCAATGGCGCGGGTTTCACCTTTCAGAAACGTTTTCAGTTGCGCGGGATCTTCCAGGTTGAAGGCCGCTTCCGGCAGGCGGCGGAATTTATTTCCATTGGGTCCCGTGTATTGGCTGTTGAGTTCCGCCACCAGAGCAGGAAGAAACAAGCGCCAGCCTTTCGACAGTCCCCCGCCGATGACCGCGAGACCGTCCAACAGCGTGAGCGCGTTGCCGATGGCGTCACCGGCCACTTCCCCCATGCGCCGGTAAGCCTCGATGGCGGCGTCACGGTTGCCGGAAGTTTTGCCCAGGGCGATTTCCTCAATCACGCGCGGATCGGGCGCTTGATCGAAGGAAATGCCCGCTTTTTCGGCATAAACGCGGCGGACGGCGCGGATGCAGGCGCCTTCCTCCGCGTTCATCTGCGGGCTTAATTTGTGCCGCGAGAGCCAGATTTGCGACGCATTCGAATTATCGCCGGCATACAGCTCGCCGTTGCGCGTGATGCCGCCGCCAAAACCGGTCCCCAGGGTCACGCCGAAAAGATTCCGATAGCGTTTCGGGCTGCCGGCCTTTTCCAACAGGCCGTTCACATACGGCAGAAAGCCGGCGATGGCCTCGCCATAGACGAACAATTCACCGTCGTTATTGATGAAAACGGGAATGCCGAATTTTTCCTCAAGCATCGGTCCCATCGCAACGCCGCCGCGAAAGGCCGGAAGATTGGGCAAGTCGCCGATGATTCCCGCCGGATAATCCGCCGGTCCCGGAAAGGCAAAACTGATGGCGACGGGCGGTTTGGGGCATTGCTTTTTAATCAGGTTGAAACCCTGGAGGAGATTTCCCAGGCATCTTTGCAGGTTATCGCCATGGGACGGCAAGGTGACGGTTTCAGTGATGGATTTGCCGCCGCGCGTGGCGGAGAAACGGAAACTGGTTCCCCCGGCATCGAGGGTCAAAACTATTCGCGAATCGCGGCCAAATGCGGACATTTGAAAACAGCCTTGTAAGCGGAGGTCACGCGCCCAGGCCGGCTTGCGAACGCCCGATTTTGTGTCCTTTCCAGCCGTAAAAGCCTACGTAGGCGTAAGCGATAAGAGGGATGATGAAAGCAGGCTGCAGACTGTGAGCGATATCCGCGACCTTTCCCATTAACGGCGGCAACAGAGCGCCACCCAGGATTGCCATCACCAGGAGCGAGGAAACCTGGCTTTTATAAGTCCCCATGCCATCGAGCGCGAGGGAGAAGATGTTCGGCCAGCCGATGGAGGTGAACAGTCCAACGCCGACGACGCACCACATGGCAGGCTTGCCTCCGAAAATGATGGCGATGGCAAGCAACACCACAATGGTTGCGGCAAAAATAAAAAGCGTGCGGCCGGCCATGGCTTTGCCGAATTGGAACATCAACCAGCACAAGGCGACCAAGGGAAGATAGATTTTAAACATGGCCCAATTCTGGACAAAATTGCTTTCCCAAAGGCCAACAACGCCGCTCAGGCTCGTGCCGCCATGCATGGCATCGAGCGGAGCGCTGATGGCGGCCCAAAGGAACAGGTAAGCCAGCAGCGGAACAATGATCAGAAGAATCTGTTTATTGATTTTTTGCATTTCGCTCAGTTCGATTGCCCCCATAAACCGGCCAATTAACATGCCGCCCCAAAAAAGCGCCACATAATTTTTGGCGTCAATCGCGCTCATCGCCGCGACGTTTGCCTGGCCGAGAAAATTGATGATGGAACTTCCGATGGAGACTTCGCCGCCAACATACATAAAGATCGCCACCACGCCCAGGACAACGTGAGGGTATTTCAATGCGCCGGCGCCAGGCTCAACTGTCCCCTCGCCCACATGTGGCAGTTTGATGACAAAGAAAATCGCCGCGAGGATTAAAAAGGCGATGCAAAACATCAGATACGGAACCTTGACTGAATCGGCGCCCTGCACGTTTGCTTTTGCGAAATATTGGAAAATAAGGAATCCGCCGATCAGCGGTCCGGTAGTGGTTCCCACGGAGTTGAAGGCTTGCGCCAAATTCAGGCGGCTGGAGGCGGTCCTTTCCGGCCCCAAAATGGTGACATACGGATTGGCGGCGATTTGCAACATGGCAAATCCAATCCCGACGATGAACAGCGCCACGAGAAACAGGGGGTAGGAAATAATTGTTGCGGCCGGCCAGAACAAGGCACTTCCAAAAGCCGAAAGCAAAAGTCCAATAATCACGCCATTTTTGTAGCCGATCTTAGCAATTGGATCCCCCAATCGGGCTGAAATAATAAAATAGATCAGGGAACCGACAAAATAAGCCCCGAAGAAAGCGAATTGAACCAGCATGGCTTGGAAATAATCCAGGGTAAAAGCCTCTTTAAACCGGGGAATCAATATGTCGTTAAACACGGTCATGAAACCCCACATGAAAAAGAGGACGGTCATGATGGCGAAGGGGCCACGATAGGTTTGCCCGCCGGCAGAAGTGGATGCCGAGGCTAGAGGGGCGGGTGCATTTGCGCTTGTCATAGGTTTTTTAGATTCTGGAGCTTTCCGAAAAAAATTGCAATGGCGTTTGTAAAGGTTCCCGGGAAATGGAACTGCGGACAACGCCATCGGTTCATGGTCCCAATGTATGCGGAAACATTCGGAAGGGGCCTTTCCATGAACCGGAGGGAGCTTGTGAATATGGCCGCATATCAGATTCGCGCTGTCGCGCGGCTTCGCAATTAGCGGCTTTGTGTTTGTAGGCCAACCAGGGGTAGTCGCACTCGCGCTGCTCGTGCTCGACCCCTGGCTAATCTCCAGTGCCCCTTCAGGGCACTCCGTTAGCGGCTGCGCCGGAAAACACTGAGCCGCAGGGAAAAGCACGTCGCGATTTACAGAAGACAAGGGTCTTTTGACGTCCGCCTCTGTGCCTCTGCGTCTCTTTGGCCAGACGGCCGCACTCCAGAACACGCGTCGCAGGGACAACGAGAATGATTTCTTCTATTGTTTCCTGAAGAATGGGCCGGCGTTGGCGACGTTGAGGACGGAAAGGTCAATGCCGGCGCCGGGGTCGCGCTCTTTGGCGATGGCCAATTGCCGGGCTATGTTTTTCATGGCGCTGGAGGCA
>JASHPN010000007.1 GCA_030038175.1 Verrucomicrobiia bacterium | reverse complement strand
GATTGGAACGGTGGCGATACCGTTGCTCATGATTTTCTTTCCGCAGATTGGCGGCTTTCTGATCGGTTGGGCCAAGCCGGTGCCCGTCAGTCTGGCAAATTTGCGAAATCCGATTCGGGATGATGTTTTGATCGCCCTGGCGGGGCCGGCCATGAATCTGGCGCTGGCGGTCGTGCTCGTGGGGTTGGCGCGGATCGGCGCGTTATTTGGATCAGAGGAAATGGTTTATGTGTGCATGAGGACCGCGGAATTGAGCCTGTTGCTCTGCTTTTTTAATCTCATTCCGATCCCGCCGCTGGATGGGTCGCACGTCCTGCGCAGTTTCATCGGCATGAGCTGGGAATCGTACGTGCACTTGTGCCGTTTCGGTTTCATCGCGGTCCTCATCGCGATACGCATTCCGTTCATCCAGGATTACCTGAGCATTACGATGAATGGGTCGTTGTCGTTGATCGCCAGGCTGTTCGGCATACACATGGGGTAAAATAGAAAAGGCCGGACACTACTCCGGCCTCTTTCAGACAAGCCCAACGAGAACTGGCGGGCTAACCGATGGATTCAAGATAACAGACCCCCGGCTTTTGGCATGTCACCAATAGTGGTGACACGGGGTGAATGAAGAATTACAAAGGAAAAAGTGCGGTCCATTTGATTCAAGGTTTCGTTTGGCAAAAAATGGTGTGTCCGTCTCCGGAAGCCCGTTAGGGCTGGCATCGTTGTAGAAAATCGGGACCATAAAACAATAAGCTCCGGCAGGAGCGGCGTATTCCGTGGTCGCGCTGCTATTCAATATCGCCAGCTGTCGAAGATGTCGCTCCTGACGGAGCTTGGGGTCCTTTTTGCGCCGGAAGCTACAAAGATGCCGCCCCGAGTGGGGCTCTAAAATGCGCGACGGGCGCAGGCGGCGAATCCGAATTGACAGGCCAACGTCCTTACTTCAGGTTTGGCGGCACAAAAGGCGTGACATGAAAGTGGAACTTCGTGGCGTGCGGAAATCCTATAAAGCAGTGCGGGCGTTGGACGATGTCTCGATTCAATTTGAAGCGGGCCAAATTGTCTGTTTGTTAGGGCCAAATGGCGCGGGAAAAACGACGTTGCTGCGCTGCCTGGCGGGAATCGCGGCGCCGGACCAGGGCGACGTTTTTTTTGACAATGAAAAGTTCCGGCGCGACCGGCTGGATTTGCGGAGCCACATTTATTTCATGCCGGATTTCCCTTTCTTGTTCTGGGAACATTCCGTCGCTCGAAATATTGCCATCATCCTGCGGTTGTATGGGGCGGACGGCGAGGGCGCAGAAAACCGGGTATTCGAATTGCTTCGGGATTTCGACATGCTGGCCCTGGCGTTGCGTCCGGTTTTTACCCTGTCACGCGGCCAAATTTATAAGGCAGGATTGACGGCGATGCTCGCGGCGGACCGCGATATCTGGCTGTTCGATGAACCGTTTGCTTCGGGCATGGATCCGCAGGGCATTGACGCGTTCAAACGCCACGCGCGGGAAGCAATCCGGCGCGGGCGGACGATCATTTATTCCACGCAAATTCTCGACGTGGCCGAGCGGTTCTCGGAACGGATTTGCCTGATTCATGAGGGAAAAATCCGGGCCTATGATACGATGGAAAAACTGCGGAGCCGGGCGCAGGACAAGGACAACGTGCTCGAAGAGATGTTTCGCGCGCTTCGCGAAGAAAACCTGTGAAACTGCATTCGCCAGAGTTCGAGAAATCCTGCGCCGCGGCATCAAGGAAAGAATCAAACAGTCTTCGGCGCTTAAGCGGGAATATCGCAATGCAAAGAAGGCCCGGCGCAGGCGCAACCTTCCGGCCTGGCTGTTACGCTGGGTTTGGTCTATTTGGCCGGGTCTTTTGGTCTGGCTGTTTCTCAAGGCGACGAATGATAGCGCCGCAGGCCTGGCAGTCATCAGCTTGTGGTCGTTTGTTGGCCTGTGCTTTTTTGTAACAAGTCTGTTTGCGATGCTCTTTTCGGCAACCGATCTTCCGGCGCTCCATTTATTGCCGGTTTCGGAAGACGTCATTTTTCGTTGGGAACTGCAAAAATTTTTTAGACGCTCAGCCCTGCCGGGGTTACTGGACCAGATCACGGGTTTTGGGGGACTGGCCTGGTACCTGCATTTTTCATTGCCGCAATGGGCTCTCGCAATGGCCTTTGCGGTTCTATCCTGGGCGACTTTAATGTCGTTGACCGCTCTCTGCGCGGCGCGATTGCCCAACCTGCCTTATCAGGCAATCGGTTTTAGTGTGATAATGGCGGCCGTGGCAGCTTTCTACGCCCAAAAAATTGTCGGGCCGGTGTTCATGCGCCTCTTTGACGCCGCGGCGCCGGAATTGAACCACATTTTGCCGACAGGATGGGTGCCCTCGCTCTTTCAATGTGCCGTGTTAGAGGGGAATCGGCTGGCCATTTTGTTAATTGTTCCGGTCGCGCTGATATTATTCGCCTTGAAAAACTCCCTGGATTTGTTGAAGGTCCGTCCGAAATTCCAGGAATTTGCGCCGCTTGAGCCGGCGAGTCCGGTACCTAAATTGGTTCAAAAGGCGGTTGCGCGCGCGGGGGTTGCGGCTGAACCGGAGGGCGCGAGTTTGGCCGACATAGAGGAAGTGATTCGTTCACGGCGGTTTTTGGCCCGGGTTCCATCGGCGGGCTGGTTGGAAAAGCAGGCGTGGCGATGCCTGAGTGCCCGGGAAAAGGCGCTCGCAGAATTTGCCTTTCCGAGCGGCTTTCGCATGACCAAAGCGTGGGTGATCATTTTTCGCAATTTTTCGATAATGACCGTTCTCGGCTTTGCGGCGGGAATGGCGAATTTAACCCTGGAAAGGTGCATTTTTGTGGCGGGATTGGTTATTACTTTGCTCCACGGCCTGCTCCAAATTTTGACAAACGGCGCCGGGTTGCGCGCGATTTTCTGCAGCGGGGTAAACATTCCTCTTTACGCCCCCTATTCCATCGGATTTCGAGAATTAAGCCGGACGCTGTTCAAGGTATCGGCCATACAATTTCCGTTGTATCTGGCAATTGTCATGGCCGGCACACAATTGGCTGGACTGTTTGTGGGATTGAATGTGGCGGACGGCGTCTCCATCGGTTTCAGGATCGGATCTCTGATCTTTGCCGGACGATTCATTGTTACGACCATGGCTTTCAGTTCGCATACGAATGATTCATCCCGCTTTCACGCGCGCACGCTTGGTTTGATCGCGATCATGCTGGGGTGCGTTTTTCTTTTTTTAGGATTGGGGGCGGTCAGTGTGCTGTGTGTGGACATTGCGACTCCGGCCGTCGCATGGATATGCTGGTTCGCGGCAATTATTGACGCCTACGCGTTTTTCCGAATCTACGGCTGGTTTTACGATCGGAATTATTTTGATTTGATGAATGTGCCGCGGCAGTGAGGTCGGGCAGAACCGGAATTTAACCACGGATGGACACAGTGCGGCGCAGCCGCAACCAAAAGAAGATGGAAGATGGATGATGGAACCTGGTGGCGTGCAAAAATCCTATAACGCCAGTCCGTGTTGTTCATAACGGATTATTTATCAGGTGGTTGCAAGGCCGGCTTCGGGCCGGGAATGGGGGTTTTGCGGTCCATGGCGCATTTATCCTCAGTGCGCCCAATTTTACCCTTTTGGGTAATGGACGTCCCATTTTTCCCCATGGTATCATGCCTAAAATTCCACCGGTAATAAACCTATGAAAGCGATGTATCATCTCAGGAGAATAATGGCGCTAACCGGGCTTGGCGTGGTGACGGCAACTTCGATTGCCAATGCCCAATCCTACAGCCCGGCGAACTGGGTCGTGGATCCATATCAGACGAGTGATTTCACGGTGAGCGGCGGCAACACAACGACGCCAACATATACTGACAATGGGAGCGGCCTGGGCAATCTCTGGGGTTACTCGCCGATTGGCGCGACGCTGAGCCTGGTCAATCCCGGAGACACCATCACTTTAAGCGGGCAAATGACCCTTGCCGGCAATGTCAATAACAGCAATCTGCAGTTGCGGTATGGCCTTCTTTACGATAACGGCAGCGCCAATGACACCGGCTGGCTGGGTTATGTTGTGGGTTTTCCCAATGCATCGGCCCAAAACGTGTTGTATATGCGCAACAACCCCAACACGGGAATCTTTGCCTCCGGGACGGGCGCGACGCAGGCGGGAGGCGCCGGCAGCAGCTTCGGCGGCTCCGGGCTGGCGGCCGACACGTTTAATTATTCACTGAGTATCAGTTTGGTGAATTCGACCACGACGGCAATCAGTTGGGATGTCACCGGCACCTCGACGAGTTATTCCTTTAGTGGAAGCTATGACGATACGTCAGTCTCCACGATGGGCGGCCTTACGTTTGATCAAGTGGGTTTTTTAGGCGGCGGTTCGACATGGAGTTCAGCGTCAACTTCGGATGTTCTCAGCTTTAGCGATCAGACGGTGACTTTGACTCCGGTTCCCGAGCCGGGGACATGCAGCCTGGTTGCCGGCGCTCTTTCAAGCCTCATTCTGTTGCGCCGCTACCGAGGCTGTCCGGACAGAAAGCATAGGGAGGATACACATTTTTTTTGTGCTTAGGGAGCGCCGAGAGGAAACGAACTATAAATAATTGAAGACGAGCTACTTAACCATGATTTGGATTTGCCGATTCGTTGCCATGGGTGGAGGCCGAGAAACTGATCAATATCCGAATATTTGAGCCAGGAAGCCCGCAGGGCTGGCATCGTTGTAGAAAAATCGAATCCAGGAGACAATAAGCTCCGTCAGGAGCGGCATAGTCGGCGCCGGCAAACGTTTTCTGATATCCGACAACACGGTTTGTGACCAATCGTTCCAGAATATGTCGCTCCTGACGGAGCTTTAGGGTTTTGGGCCGGACAACTACAAAGATACCGCCCCGGAATGGGGCTCCGAAACGCGCCGAAGGACGGTTAATGCGCGAGGTAAATTCCTCAGAATTCGGAGCGCGGACTGTGTGCGGTATACCAGCAGCAGATCAGCAGTCAGAAGGCGTAGGCGTCAACCAGAGTTCAGCACATGGCCAACGTGCTGCGGTTGATCCCGCAGACGGGACACCCGCCGTCGCTTGGCTATGGCGCGGCGAGCAGCCGCGCTCCGGCTCTAATCCACTAATTCCCGCTCAATTTGTTCCAGGGTTTTGTTTTTGGTCTCGGGAAGTTTGAGCAGGATAAAAATGAATCCTATGACGCAGATAATGGCGTAGAGGGCAAATGTTCCAGCCGCGCCGAGGGCGGCGTTCAGGCGCGGGAAGGTGTCGGTGAGGGTGAAGCAGCCGGCCCAGAGAGCGGCGACGGCGACTGCCATGGCCGCGCCCCGGATGCGGTTTGGAAAGATTTCCGAGATGACCACCCAGGTAACGGGTGCGAGAGACATGGCATAACAGCCAATCGCGGCCAGGACGAGCAGCAACATCGGCAAACCCTGCACGTGTGCATGATAGCCCCAGGCCATGGCGGTATAAATAATGGCCAGGCCCGCAGCTCCAAACAGCATGAGTGGACGGCGACCACTCCGATCCACGACGCCCAGCGCCACAAAGGTGAAGGCCATGTTGACCGAGCCGGTCCAGGCAATGTTTTTGAGCACATCGGAAATGTCATAACCGGCGGAGCGGAAGATCTCCTGGGCATAATTGAAAATGACGTTGATGCCGCACCATTGCTGGAACACGGCCAGACCGACGCCCAGCAAAAGGATTTTAAGCAGTTTCGGTTCCAGCAGATCGCCGAAGTTGACCTTTTCAACTTCATTCACCAGAGTGGCCTGGATGTCCGTAAGCGCGGCCTGGGAATATTCCCGGCCGCCGACGTTTTCGAGGATGCCCCGCGCCTGTTCCGATTTTCCATTTTTTGCCAGCCAGCGCGGGCTTTCGGGAACGGCGAACATGCCGAAGAAAAAGAGCAGCGATGGGATGGCGGTCAGGCCAAACATCCAGCGCCAGCAGGTTTGGCCATACCAGGAATTGCGGATGTATTCGTCGCTGGCCAGGGCGGGCAAATGCCGGCCGAGCGCCCAATTGATGATCTGGGCCAGCAGGATGCCGATGACGACGGTGAGCTGGTTAATGGAAACCAGTTTGCCGCGCATCTGCGCGGGCGCGATTTCGGCGATATACATGGGAGAGAGGTTGGAGGCCAGGCCGATGGCCACGCCGCCCAACATGCGCCAGGCGACAAAGATCGTAAAATTGGGCGCCAGCGCGTTGCCGAGAGAGGTGATGGCGAATAAAAACGCGGAGAGGATGAGCAGGCGTTTACGGCCAAACTTGTCGCTCAATCCGCCGGCAATCAGCGCACCGACGAGGCAGCCAATCAGCGCGCAACTATTAACCCAGCCGGATTGCGCGGCGTTGGTGATTTGAAAATAGCTTTCGAAAAACGGTTTCGCGCCGCCGATCACCACCCAGTCGTAACCGAAGAGCAGACCGCCGAGGGCGGCGACGATGGAGATGAGCCAGATATAACCGAATTGGTATTCGGCCTTGAGATTGGACGATTGGGTTTGTGTGGTCGTGATCATGGCTGAGTCATGGTGTAACAGAAGAAGGGAACCAATTCAATAATTGCAAGTAATTTCAGTCATCGGTGCGAATGACGTTGAACTCGGCGAGGGAGGCCCACGGGCCGTCGGCATAGCCGCTCAGCGCGACGAGTTTTACAAATTTGGCAGTGACCGGCGCCGAAAAGTGAATCGTCTTCAGTTTGTCGTTGTTGGAAAAAATTCCTTTGACGACCGGCTCGCCCCAATTTGTGCCGTCGTTGCTCGCGTAAAATGCGAATTGTTTGATCCAACCGTTGTGGTTGCCGTCCTGCCGCGGCAGCGCGGTGAAACCAGTCAGTGTTTCGGCAGTCCTGAATTCGACGGTCAATTCGTGCGGATAATTTGGCGCGGGATCATTGTCCCACGAAGTGTGCCAAAAGGTGTCAGGATCGCCGTCAATCGCGTTTTGGGCCTCGTAACCGTCCTCCTGCGAATCGGCCGTTATGGACGCGACATCGCGTATATTGCCGCCGGAA
>JASHPN010000063.1 GCA_030038175.1 Verrucomicrobiia bacterium | reverse complement strand
GTGAGGACTATTTCGCGCTAAAGACGCTTTCGAAAATAATTTCCTTGGTTTTCCAAATAAGCGCCATGGTGATGGCCAGCGGCGAGAGGCCCAGGAGCAGCAAAATGGCTCCTTCTCCCTGCGCGATTAAGGCGACGATGTCCGGACTGAGGCGGTTGGGCAGATTCATCGCCTGGGCGATGGCGGTCGCGGTCACGACGATCAGCCAGAGTGCCAGCATCCAGCGGTTCAGGGCGGTGAAATGATTGATGTCGTGACGGAGGGTTTCATCCGGCAGCATCGCGCCCAATTGTTTGAGCACGACGTTGAGGTTAAACAAAAAAAGCAGCGCGGAAATCACCAGGACGAGAATGGCGTCGCGAAAATAGCTTTGTTCAGGCATCCGATTAAACCAAAACAGGAATGGGCAGAGGCCGAGATTAACCACTCCGAGAAGTTTGGCGCGGTCGAGCGCCGCGCGCCAGGGCCGTTCCTGCCTTTGGAAACTGCCCATTTGAACGAGGCCAAATAAGAGCAGAGCATTGGCAATGAGGGCGGGGGCAATTTCATAGGGTCGGAGGAAATCCAGGCGCGCGGTTTCCACGCAAACGATCAGCGTGGCGGGCAGTCCCCAAAAGAGCGCGGACAAACCACGCGCCAGTTTGCCAAGCGAACGAAGTAATTCCGGATCGGGCATTTCAAAAACTCAAATACGTGTAAGCTTTTAGCCCGCGTTCGTAGTCATCGAGCAAGCGCATGGCTTCGGAGGGTTTCATGCGGTCGGATTTGATGGCCTCGTCCATTTGGGCTTTCATTTGGCGTTTCAACTCGTTTTCATCGTATTGGACCGCCGCGAGCGATTGAACGATGGTGTTGCCTTCGATGATTTCTTCGATGTAGTAGCCGCTGGGCTCGTCGGGTTCGAGAAAAACGTGCACTTCGTTGACGCG
Organism: Verrucomicrobiia bacterium; assembly: GCA_030038175.1. GTDB lineage: Bacteria > Verrucomicrobiota > Verrucomicrobiia > Limisphaerales > UBA11358 > UBA11358. The sequence continues at coordinate 10,571 of JASHPN010000063.1, read as the reverse complement.
GCCAAACAGGTTATGAAGATCGCCCATGATGTCCTGGTAGGCGCCCATCAGGAAAAAGCCGATATAATAAGGTTCGGGAATGCCGTTGCCATTGGGAATCAATTTATGCAGCGGCAACGTGTCCCGCACGTCACGAAAATCTATGAATTTGTTGACGGCGCCGTCGGAATCGCAGGTGATGTCCACAAGGGTTCCTTCGCGGCAGGGGCGTTCGTTGAGGCGTGCGATGGGCATGATCGGAAAGAGCTGGTCAAGGGCCCAGTGGTCCAGCAGGGATTGAAAAACCGAAAAATTGCAAAGGTATTGGTCGGCGAGAGTGTCTTCCAGTTTCCGGATTTCCTCCGGCACGTAGGCCTGGCCTTTGAAACTGTCCACGACATCGCGGCTGATCTGCCAATACAGATCTTCGATTTTCGCCTTGTCGGGCAAATCCATCATGCCCAGGGTGAACATGTGCTGCGCGTCTTCCCGGCGTTCGAGGGCGTCGTGATACGCTTCAATTTTGTTGAGCTTGCCCAGGTTCTTTTTGATATCGAGCAGTTCGCGGACGATCGCATGTTCCTTGTCTCCATATTGGAGAAATTCGCTGGGCCGGCTCTTTTCAATCGAGCCGAATACCTCGACAATCAGGACGCTGTGATGGGCGACGATCGCGCGGCCGCTTTCGCTGACGATATCCGGGTGCGGGACGCTTTCCGTGTTGCAGACATCCGCAACATAAAAAACGATATCATTGGTATATTCCTGCAAGGTATAGTTGGTGGAAGAATCGAAGGCGCTCCGCGAGCCATCGTAATCCACGCCCAACCCGCCGCCGACATCGAGAAACTCGATGTTGAAATTCATTTTACGGAGCTTCGCGTAGAATCGCGCTGCTTCCTGGACGGCCTTTTTGACCGTGAGAATGTCGGGGACCTGCGAGCCGATATGAAAATGGAGGAGTTTCAGGCAATGGGCGAGGTTTTCGGCTTTGAGCAGCTCGGTGGCAGCGAGGATCTCCGCCGTACTCAACCCGAATTTGGCGTTTTCGCCGCCGCTTTCGGCCCATTTTCCGGCTCCCTTGCTCAATAAGCGCGCGCGGATGCCAATGAGGGGTTCGACGCCATGCTGCTTTGAAATGGAAATGATATGGCGCAATTCCTCGAGTTTTTCCACGACCATGATGACGCGCTTGCCCAATTTCGTGCCCAACAACGCGGTTTTAATGAATTCAGGGTCTTTGTAGCCGTTGCAGATGATCAGGCTTCCCAGTTGATTTTGAAGCGCCAGGCCGGCAAACAACTCCGGCTTGCTGCCAACCTCAAGCCCAAATTCGTAGGGCTTGCCGGCGTCCAAAATTTCTTCGACGACTTCGCGCAACTGGTTGACCTTAATGGGGAAGACGCCGCGATACTTGCCCTGATAATTGAATTCAGCGATTGCATTTTGGAACGCTTTGTTTATGGCGTCCACGCGATGGCGCAGAATATCCTGGAAACGAATCAACAGCGGGAATTTCAAACCGCGGGCTTTGGCTTCTTCGATGACGTCGGTCAGATCCACCGCCACGCCGGCCTCCTGCTGGGGCCAGGCGACGACATGGCCGGCTTCGTTGATGTCGAAGTATTTCGCACCCCAGCGATGAATGTTGTAAAGCGCTCGCGCTGACTCAATGTCCCACGGTTGGGCGGCGTCATTTGAATTGCTCATCTCAATGAAAACAAACCGAACTATAAAACTTCGCCCGTGGAATGCAACAATCGGAATGAAAATTTTTTATGGTTTGCCGGGTAAACGTGGAATCACAGCTCCTTGCTCTCCTTTCTTTCGACGGATCGCAAACAGCTTGCGCGGCCAAATATCAGCCGGGAAACCAGCCGCGAAGCTCCGCGTTGGGACAGTGAGACGTCCCGCTATTTTCCGGTCGCGTTTCGCGTCTGGATGGCGTTCGTCAGGAATTTCGTAAATGGCTCCGGGCCATGGTCCGGCCCACCAACAACAGCGCTGCCGCGCCCAGGCCCATTAACGCACCGGCGGACGGTTCCGGCACAACGGCGATGTAAGCGGGGCTATCCAGGCCGGTAATGAGCGAAGCATTGACCGTTGATCCGGAGGTCGTGTACTCGCCGACTGTGCCGTTGCCCTGATTGACGACATAAAGGTCATTGCCCACAATCGCGATGCCGTCAGGCTGATTCAGCCCCGTAATGAGCGACGCATTGACGACGCCTCCCGAAGTTGTGTATTCACCGATAGTGTTGGCGGCCCAATTCGCGATAAACAAGTCGTTCCCCGAAATCGCAATGTCATAAACGTTGTTCACGCCAGTTATCAACGATGAGTTCAGCAACGCGCCGGATGTCGAATATTCGGCGATTCCGCCCGCACTGGGAATAAACACGTTGGTCCCCGAAACCGCGACGCAAACGGGTTCACCTGTTCCGGAAAACAGCGAGGCGCTGACTGTTGAGCCGGAGGTGGTGTATTCACCCACGGTGGCCCCGCTGTAGTTTAGGACAAACAGGTAGCCACCTGAAATCGAAATGCCCCATGGCAGGTTTAGCGAGGAAATCAGCGAGGAACTAACAGTAGAACCGGAAGTGGTGTATTCACCGATGGTACCGGCACCCTTGTTCGCGACATACAGGTCATTACCCGAAATGGCTATGCCTTCGGGATTATTCAACCCGGAAATCAATGAGGTGTTCATTGGATTCCCGCCAAGTCCGTATTCGCCAATGAAATTGCTTTCGACAACATATACTTGTGCCTTGAGAGTGGTCGCCAGACTTAACGTCAGCGCCAAGGCAATACGATAGGTCTTGTTTGTGGTCTTCATGTTAATCTAATCCTTTTTTGCATTGTTTGTTTGAGAGAGGCAATCAGAACAAGTTTAAAGCGCAAAGCCATTGAATCGCAATGCTTTATGGGGACATCTTTGTGCACTTTTCGGTCATCCTTGACGACGAAATCGCGTGGCTATGACAAGCATTCTCCAAATTCTTTATGGACCAAAAATTTAACGCAGCCAACGTTGACAGGATCACTTTAGAAACCTATCGTCAAAAGGCGAAAGAACGCGATCTTTGAGGAATCATGCCAAAAGTTACCCTTGCTGCCATTGTTGTTCATTGCGATAAAATCCTTCGCACGCGGGAAATCGGCGATTACGATGGGGCGGCCAACGGTTTGCAGGCGGAAAATCGCGGCCTCGTGACGAAGATTGCCGCGGCGGTGGATGTCAGCCTTGCCACCCTCCAACTCGCGGTAACGGCGGGAGCGGACCTGCTGATCGTGCATCACGGGTTGTTTTGGAGCCAACGACAGCCGTGGACGGAAAAGAATTATGAATTGCTGCGGCTGCTGGTTGAAAACAATTTGGCGGTTTACAGTTCGCATCTTCCCCTGGACCTGCATCCGAAACTTGGCAATAACGCGCAACTTTGCAAAGCGCTTGGATTCGCGCGTTTGAAGCCGTTTTTCGAAAGTCATGGCCAAATGATCGGCTTCAAAACGCAAACAAATATGTCACGGCAGGAATTGGCGAAGCGATTGTGGCGATCGGTTGGACATGATCCGAAAATGATTCCCGGCGGCGGCGAAACCTGCAAAAGCGTTGGTGTGGTAACGGGCGGGGCAGGGGCGGAATTAAAACAGGCGGCGAGCGAAGGCGTGGATACTTTGATTACCGGCGAAGGTCCGCATTGGACATTCGCCCTGGCCGAGGAACTTGGAATGAACGTGTTTTACGGCGGCCATTACGCGACGGAAACATTTGGCGTGAAGGCGCTGGCCGCGCACCTTTCGAAAGAATTCGGCGTCCCCTGGATCTTTTTGGACCATCCGACGGGCCTGTAAAGTCAATAAGTTCTTTAATTTTCGTCCGTTTCATGCATCATTCCGCAGCTCCATATTTTAGGCGCAAAGAAAAGAGATTTATTGATTATGAAGAAAGTGCTGGTCACTGGATCATCTGGTTATCTTGGAACGGTCCTGACGACGTATTTGGGAAAAAGCGGATTTGAATGCATTGGTTGCGATTCGGGTTTTTTTGAGGATTGCCTGCTGTACGAAACGCCTTCCGCCAAAAGAGTGTTGCGGGATGCGCGCGATGTTGAAGGCAAGGACGTGGCGGCCGCGGACGCGGTGGTGCATCTCGCGGGAATTTCAAACGATCCCTTTGGAAACCTGGACGCCGCAAAAGTTTACGATCCGACGCGAGTCTATGCGTTTAACATTGCGAAATTGTGCAAAGAAAAAGGCGTCAAATTTGTTTTTGCTTCGAGCTGCTCGGTTTATGGCGTAGGAAAAGGCGATCTGCTGGACGAGAATTCTCCGACGCTGCCACAGACCCCCTATTCCCTGAATAAATTGCAGGTGGAACAGGATTTGCAAACCATCGCCGATGAGAATTTTTCACCGATTGCATTGAGATTTGCCACGGCGTTTGGGGCGTCGCCGCGGATGCGCTTTGATCTGGTCACGAACATGTTGACGGGCATGGCATTTACGACCGGGAAAATCGTTTTGAATTCGGACGGCACGCCCTGGCGCCCCAATGTGCATGTTATGGATATCTGCAAGTCCATAAAATTCGCGGTGGAGAGCCATCATCGGGGCGGCCTGCTGGTGCTGAATGTGGGCGATGAAAAAAACAATCTTCAGGTGATTGATATTGCCAGGAAAGTGCAGGCGTGCATTCCCGGCTGCGAGCTGAAGTTTTTGAAGGAAAATCCGGAGCTCGACAAGGAAGGCCTGGTCCGGGACCGAAAGGTGAAGCAGGGCGTGGATACGCGGACCTACAAGGTCTCGTTTGAGAAAGTGCGCCGGGTCTTTGCGGGTTTCCAATGTGACTGGCCGGTCGAGAGGGGAATTGCCGACATGGTGGAAAAATTCAAGGCCATTCACATGGCTGAGTCCCAGTTCAAAGACAAAAATTTTTATCGCCTCCAAAAACTCGAACAACTTTACCAGGACCATCGGTTGTCTGAGGATTTGCGGTGGACCCGGACCAAACCGGAACGGCAATGAAATACCGTACTTTGGGGAAAACCGGCCTGAAGGTTTCGGTCATCAGTTTAGGGACGCACCAATTTTCCGGGGAATGGGCGAAGACATTTTCCGAGCAGGAAGTGAAGACGATTTTGGCGCGGGCCTCGGAACTGGGAATCAATGTCATTGATGCGGCCGAGTGTTACGGAGACCACGCCGTGGAAGCGGTGATCGGGAAATGCCTGAAGAACAGCCGGAACCGGTGGATTTTGGCGACAAAGTTTGGCCATGCGTTTTCCGGGGCGAAAAAAATCGGCGCGTGGTCGGTGGCGCAGGTGCGGCAACAGGTGGAGGATTCGTTGCGGGCATTGCAGACCGATTGCCTGGACCTGTATCAGTTTCATTCCGGGACCAATAAAGATTTCGACAACCAGGAGCTCTGGGCGATGTTGAATGACCAGGTGCGCGCCGGAAAAATTCGTTTTCTCGGGGTCTCGCTCTCAGGGGAGGCTTTGTCGAAGAGCGATCTGCATCAAGTCCATTCCGCCGGCGAGGTCGGGGCGAGCGTGATCCAGGTGGTTTATAATCGGTTGCAGAGGAAAGCCGAAGAACAAGTGCTGCCGTTTTGTGAAGAACATCAATTCGGTGTCCTGGCGCGTGTGCCCCTGGCAAAAGGTTTCTTGAGCGGCAACTATCGGCCGGGCGCCGTTTTTCCCGAAAATGACACGCGTTCGACTTACAGCCAGGAATTTAATGACGAACAACTGCGCCGGGTCGAAGAAATCAAGCGCGCCGAAGTTCCGCGCGGGCAAAACATGGCGCAGTGGGCATTGGCGTGGTGCCTGAAACCGCGCGCCGTTTCTTCGATCGTGGCCGGTTGCAAAGATATCGGGCAACTGGAAGCAAATGCCGCAGCGGTCGAAGGATTGGAAAACTAATTTCGAATTGTGAAAGCCAAAATCACCACCACTATTCCGGTTCGCAACGGCCAGGAATTTATTCTTCAAACTTTGCAATCGTTGGCGGCCCAAACCGTCAAACCGGACCGGGTGGTCGTTTTGGATAATCAATCCACCGATGATACCCAAAAGATTGTCGAGTCGTTTAAAGAATTGCCCATCGAATTCATCATCAATCCTAAAAATCTTGGCACTTTTGGAAATTTTGACCGCTGCCTGGATTTCGCGCCCGAAACGGAATACCTCCAGATTTTGCACGCGGACGACGTTCTTTTGCCCCGTTGTTACGAAGAATTGATTGATTCGATCAAAGATTGTCCCGGCCGAGCGATGGCCTGGAGCCTGGACGAACGGATTAATGAGAAAAACGAGCACATGACTTACTCCGGCAAGCCCGATGGCCGTGTGATCGTTCTCGACCGCGACGCGTTTCTGGAGCGCAAGGCGGAAATCGGAAACCAATCCTTTTGCGCCACGTTGCTCAAAACGAATTATCAGCCCGCGCCCGCGCGTTTTCCCATGGACATGCTGGTTTATGGCGACATGGTTTATTGGGCGAGATTTGGAGCGCACGCCGATAAGATCGTCCTGATCAACAAGCCGTTGGCCCAATATCGCTGGCATAACACCAATCAAACGGTCTATGTCGCTCCCGATTTAAAATATTTGGTCACGGACGCGTGGAATACCATGCAAATGGCGGAAGCTTTGAGAAACAAGCCGACCGGGAAAGTTCGCATGATGAAGCTCAAAGGGTTGATGGCGGTTCGGTGCGGCATTATGGCCAAACGCTTTCGACAGTTGGGAAATGTCCCCTATTCGAACCAAATCCGAAAAACCGGCCAGGACTATACGGGAATGCCGATCTGGCTGGCGGGCCAGATTCTGGTCGAATTGCGCGAGTTGCTGATTTTTAAAATTGGGCGCCGTCCGCGGCACCGCCAGAACATCTTCAGTTAGACCGTAATTGAATGTTGCGTCTTGAAGTGTCATGCCAGGCGCAGTTTGCGGTTGGTCACAAATCGGTGACATCGTTGGACAGCCCAGCAGACGCATCTAAATTGGCGAAATTTCTCATTAACACCGTGGCTTTAGCCCGGTATCAAGTCAGAGTCGAGTTGGAAGAAGCCGTTTTAACGGCTTATTGACATTCAAAAAGCCGTTAAAACGGCTACGGACTTTTTGACATGGCTGGTCCACCGGGCTAAAGCCGCGGTGTTAATGAAAGAAGGGCGGAAAACATTGAAAATTAGATGCGTCTGCCCTGCTGGATAGCCTTGACTGGCGGTGTTTTTATGAGAAACTGTGGCCATCACCGTAATGGCTGGGTCAGAGTGGCATATGTGCTTGTCAGCGCCTCGAAATTGACAGGGTTACAGTTATGAAAATGAATCAACCCTGGGGCACCTTCCTTGTATTGGCTGTATTCCTGTGGACATCATCCGCCCTTGGGTCTGGACTACAGACGTTGAGCGGGCACGTTCTGCCGATCACGGCGCGACTGCAACCACTTGGACGACTCTCCGAAACAAATCGTTTGAATCTGGCCATTGCGCTGCCGCTGCGAAATCTGGCCGCGCTTTCAAACTTGCTTGCTCAGATTTATGACCCAACCAGTCCCCGCTATCACCATTACCTCACGCCCGGGCAATTCAACGAAGAATTTGGACCCAGTGAACAGGACTATCAGACGGTCATTGATTTTGCGCGCGCGAATGGATTGCGCGTGACGGGCACCTATCCCAATCGCGGATTATTGGATGTAAATGGTTCGGTGGCGGACGTTGAGCGCACTTTACATACGACGTTGAACGTTTACCGGCATCCGACCGAACCCCGAACATTTTTTGCGCCGACCGCCGATCCCTCGCTCGACTTATCTGTGCCGATTCTGCATATCAGCGGGCTGAACAATTATGAACTGCCGCGCCCGCGTCTGGTGGCGAACCGGATCGTGCAGGGCCAAAACGCCAAATCCAACGCGGGAGCCGGCCCATCCGGGACGTATCTGGGCAAAGACTTTCGGGCGGCGTATGTGCCCGATTCTACGCTGAACGGTTCAGGCCAGACTTTGGGTCTGCTCGAATTTGACGGGTATTCGGCAAGTGACATCAATTATTACGAGAACGCGGCAGGTTTGCCGAACATTGCGTTGCAGAACATTCTGATTGACGGCGCCAGCGGCGATCCCACCAGCCCCGGCGAAGCGGACGTGGAGGTCGCGCTGGACATTGAAGTGGCCATTTCCATGGCGACAAATTTGTCTCAGGTAACCGTTTTTGAAGCGCCCAATGGCGCGCCCTTTGTGGACATCCTCAATAGCATGGTTGCCAGCAACCAAATCAGGCAGTTCAGTTGCTCCTGGTACGTCCCCGGTGGATCGATGGAACCGGCGGCGGATCAGATCTGGGAACAAATGGCCGCGCAAGGGCAATCCTTTTTCAATGCCTCGGGCGATGGCGACGCTTATACGGGCCTGATTTCATTTCCCGGTGACACCCCATACATCACGCAGGTTGGCGGGACGACGTTGACGACGAGCGGTCCGGGCGGCGCGTGGGTCTCGGAAACCGTTTGGAATTGGGGCGGCGGGATTGGCAGCGGCGGTGGAATCAGCACGCAATATCCGATTCCGTCGTGGCAAACCAACATCAATATGACGGCCAATCAAGGCTCAACGACCATGCGCAATACACCGGACGTGGCGATGACGGGGGACAATGTTTATGTTCGCGCGGATGGCGGCGACTACGACGTGGGCGGGACCAGTTGTGCGGCCCCGCTCTGGGCGGGTTTTGCAGCATTGGCCAACCAACAGGCAGCTGCCGGCGGGAAATCACCGATTGGGTTGATTAACGCCGCCGTGGATGCCATCGGCACTGGCCCGGACTATACATTGGACTTTCACGACATTATCACCGGCAACAATACATCGCCCGGCAGTCCAAATAAATTCTACGCCGCGGCCGGCTATGATCTTTGCACCGGTTGGGGCACGCCGGCGGGACAGAAACTCATTAATGCGCTGGCCAGTCCCGAAGCCCTGGTGGTCACGCCGACGGAAGGCTTTAGTTCCACTGGCGGAATTGGAGGGCCATTCACGATCACATCGCAAGAGCTTTCGGTGACCAATGCGGGAACCAATTCGCTGGCCTGGTCCCTTTCAAACACGTCCGCCTGGCTGAATGCTTCCTCCGCCGGCGGAACCCTGGCGCCGGGCGGTCCTGCCGCCGCAGTCACGGTCAGCTTGAACAACGCGGCCAGCAACCTGGTCGTCGGAACCTATACCGCCACCTTGTGGTTCACCAATTTAAACGACGGTTTCGGCGAAGGGCTGCAATATGTTTTAAATGTCATTGCCCGGCCGACGATTGCATCCCAGCCATCGGACCAGGCGGTTTTGGAGGGAGCTACGGCGACATTTACCGTGGCTGCCACGGGCGGGTTGCCGCTGGCGTATCAATGGCAGTTCGACGGAACCAATTTGATGGATAACGGGAACATTTCCGGTTCCGCAAGCACGACCCTCACGGTCACTGATGTTTCGGCGACGGACGTTGGGAATTATAGCGTGGTCGTTACGAATCTTGCAGGCGTCGCAGTCAGCAGCAATGCGATGCTGACGATCGTGCCATCGGCGCCGGTTATTGTTATGCAACCGTCCAACCAGACGGCCGTGGCGGGGCAAACGGTCGTTTTCAATGTCGGCGCAGTCGGGACCACCCCGTATTCTTATCAATGGAATTTTGACGGAACCAACATTGAAGGCGCGACGAGTTCCTCATTGACACTGACAAACATTCAACTTTCACAAGGCGGATCCTATTCGGTTACGATTACCAATTCCCTGGGCTCAATAGTGAGTTCAAATGCGACGCTCACGGTATTTCCGGCGCCGATTTCTCTGTTCTTCGATGATTTTGACGGTCCTTCACTCAACCCCATTTGGCAAACGAATTTGCCGGACGCCTACTGCGGCGCCTTTCCATCCGGCTCATCTGAAATTGCGAATTATATCGGAGCGCCAAATTACAGTTTTGGCCTGCTGGATTCCAACACCGTCCTGTACATGACGAATGTGATTGGCCCGTTGCAGCGGGTTGGCTGGAGTTCGAGTACGAATTTTACCTTGAATTTTTTCCGCTACGAAGCGCGGTTTAATAGCCTGTTTATCTCGCCAACGACGAGCATAGACGGATTTTTTGAGATTTGGATCATGAACGCGACCAACAATAATCTTTACGATATTGTCTCGCCGTTTGCGGGGGCTTCCGGCTCGGATTTATACATGTTCTTTGGCAGCAGCGTTGATGGTAATTATCTTAAAGAGGAGTACGGCTTTACCAACAACACCTGGTACCGGCTGGTGTTGCAGTGCCTGCCGGGCCAGGACGTGCGAGCTTCGTTGTGTGATGACAATGACAACGAACTCATCGGTTATACCTTTAATCATGACGGATCGGCCTTCGGCGCGGGCTTTAAGATTGTTCTTGCTCAAGTCGTTGGCACTCCAAGCCAGCCGTCTCCCACTTCCGTGGCGGTGGATTACGTGAAACTGACTACGGGATTTGCGCCGGTCATCACCGCGCAACCTCAGAGCCAGGCGGCGATTCTCGGGACAAATGTTGCCTTCACGGTTGT
>JASHPN010000062.1 GCA_030038175.1 Verrucomicrobiia bacterium | reverse complement strand
CTGGATCGAATTGGACGAAAGGGCGGTATCATGGAGATGGCTCAAAGTGAGGACCGCAACGCTGTCGAATTGTTCCCAGATTTCGCGTCCGGCAAACGCCAGCGCAGACATGGCGCCAAACAACACAAATACGGTTTGCACTTCCGCGCTGCGCGCGATTTGACCTCGTTTGATCGCGTCCTCCAGCCGGCGTGGTGTCGGTTGTTCGGTCTTCTCTCCGGTTTGTTCGGCCACGTTATTTGTCTCCCATCATTTGGGCCACGGCCAGCAAGTCCTCGGGCAACCGGCGCAGATAATTAATCACGTATTCGGAGGAAAGCTGGAGGGTAAAACCAAAAACAATCAATCCGCCGACGATCCTGAATCCCCACATTTCCGAAAAAACGCTCATCTCGGGAACCGTGCGGCTCAAAATCGAAAAAATAAGCGTGATGACGAAAGAAACCGCGATCACCGGGGCGGAAATTTGGAGCGCCACCAAAAAGATCCGCGAGGTGTCATTCACCAGCGTTGCAAAGAGGGCGCCGGTTGGGTGCGCGGCGCCCGGCGGCAACACGGCATAGGTATGCACAAACGCCAGAAGTATCCATTGATGCAAATTGAGCGTCAGCATGACAATGGTGGCAAGGAAGACGAAAATCGTTCCGGCAATTTGCGACGATTGCTGGTCCACCGGGTCAAAAATCGCCGCAAGATTCAAACCCATTTCCGTTGATACGAAGTTGCCGGCCAGTTCGACCGTGTAAAAGATGAGCCGGGCAACAAAGCCCAGAAGCAAACCCACGGACACCTCCTGAAACAGGACGCCAAAGAGGGAAAGCAGATCGAGCCTGCCCAGCGCAAACGGCGGCAGGACGGGCGCAATCAACAGCGCCCCAAATGCCCCGACCGCGACCCGCATGGTGACCGGAAAATTCGCCATCGAAAAAAACGGCAGCACCAGCAGAAACGCGCTCAGCCGCAGAAACACCAGCAACCAATTGAAAAAGTCCACTTCCATGATTCAGCCCCTCACTGAAGCATTTGAGGCATCTTCTGAATCACGCTCACGGTAAATTCAATCAGCGACCGGACGATCCACGGCATGAGCAGCAGCATGATGCCGATGACCCCCAGCGCCTTGGGGACGAAGGTCAACGTTTGTTCGTGGATGGTCGTGACCGCCTGAAACAGGCTGACCGCCAGGCCGATAACCATGGCCGTGATCAAAATCGGCGCCGCGATCGTCAGCGCCTGGTAAATCATGTTTTTCAGCAATTCAATGGCAAATTCAGCATTCATAAATCATCCTCCAAAACTGCGCACCAGTGACTGCACCACCAGGGCCCATCCGTCCACCAGCACGAACAGCAATAATTTTAACGGCAGCGATACCATCATCGGCGGCATCATCATCATGCCCATGCTCATCAGGACCGTGGCGACCACGATATCAATCAGAATGAACGGCACATAAATCAGGAAACCCATTTGAAAGGCGGTTCGCAGTTCGCTGATAATGAACGCCGGCGTCACGACCCGCAAGGGGAGTTGGTCCGGCGTAGTGGGTTGCATTTTGGCCATGGAGACAAACAGTTCGACGTCGCTGGCCCGCGTCTGTTTCAGCATGAATGCGCGGATGTGGTTTGAAGCGAGATCCAGCGCCTGCTGGCTGGTGATTTGATGCGCCTCGTATGGGCCAATGGCGTCGTGGTTGATGTTGTCCCAAACCGGAGCCATCACGAAATAAGTGATAAAGAGGGCCAACCCAATGATAATTTGATTGGCCGGCGTGCCCTGCAATTGCAGCGCGCTGCGCACGAACGAAAGCACAATGACCACCCGGGTGAAACAGGTCATGAGCAGCAAAATCGAGGGCGCCAGGGTCAGGAGCGTGAGGATGAACAGGACTTTGATGCTGGTGTCCACGTCGGGCGTGCCGTTATTGGCTCCCAGGGTGATCGAAATCGGGCCAATTCCTGCGACGGTGTTGGTCTGCGCGGAGGCCGCCGGCGCCAGGACAAACAATACCGCGATGAGACCGATAATTTTCAGGCGCTCTTTCATTTGCCTTTGAGGACCTGGGCCAAAGCGCGGGCGAAGGACGGCGCAGCAACGCTCCGGGCTCCGGTCACGGTTTCGTTCTCGGAGGCAGGGGGAAGCTGGCTCAATAAATTCACGCCGCCGGGCGACGAGGAAATCAGAAACCGCTCCTGTTCGTAGCCGACCACAAAAATCGCGTGGCGGCCGCCGAGGGAACGTGTCTCCAGAACGCGCAACCTGGCCGCCCCGCGCTGGACGGCCAGACGCTGGTAATTTCTAAAAAACCATACCCCGCCTAAAAAAACTCCGATGACCAGCGCCAGGGCGCCCATGACCCGCAAAAACGAAACGCCCGCGTCAGGCAGGGCCGGGGCCGCCAGCGGGGATGCCGCCAAATTAGTTTGCGCCCCGGCCGCGGTCGCAAAAAAAAACAGGAACGCCGGGGGCACTAAAGCCGCCGTCATGCCCTGCGTCAAAATGCGCGGCCAGGCCGGAAACAGACGGGCAAAGACGCCCGGTTTTGATTTTCGATTCATTTTACGCCGCCGCCGGATTCGTGTTTCCAATCACCTCGGTAATTTTGACGCCAAAACGGTCTTCGATTACCACCACTTCGCCCCGGGCAATCAGTTTGCCATTGACGCTCAACTCCACAGGCGCGTCGGCCGGTTTATCGAGCTGCACCACCGAGCCGATGTTGAGTTGGAGCACTTCGCGCATCGGCAACTGGCATCCACCCAGTTCGATGGTCAGGCTGACGGGCACGTCCAGGACGATGTTTAGATTTGCCGGGTTTTCGGCGGTCGCATTCATGTGGCGCTGTTGGAGTTAATGTTAGTCAATTGCACGGCCCATTTGCCGCCGGAGGTACCGGGCCGGCCGATGAATTTGGGCACGTGGCTCAGGCGCAAATGCACCTGGGCGGCGCAGGCGGGATCCAGGGCAAGCAGGTCTCCCGCTTTGAGCCGCGAGATTTCCGCGGCGGACATTTTCAAGCCATGCCATTCAGCAATGACCGGCACCTTGATATCGTTCAGTTCCGGATTCCATTTTGGTTTGGCGGCGCGAGCGGGCGCCGTTTCGGCGCCGGGCAGGGACGGCGTGAGCAGACGCACGAGCGGCTCGATGGTGGCATAGGGAAAAACCAGATGAATGGGGTCCGACTGTTCGCCAATGCCGCCGGTCAAGGTCAAAATCAGCATCGCGGTGTCCGGGGCTGAAGTTTGCAAATAGCGGCTGTTATTTTCGTGCCCCAGCAGCGACGATTGCAGTCCTCTCATTTCAGGCCAATGATTGCACCATTCGCCGATAATCAGCGAGGCCACCTGGTCGGTCAGCGCCGTCTCGATCTCAGTGAGTTCGCGGGCTTCCTCGGCGGCCCGCCCGGTTCCACCGAGCAAACGATCCACCAGGGCCAGGCCGAGGCGTGGCGGAATAACGAGAAGCCCGACCCCCTTGAGGGGATCCGTTTTGAAAAGGGTGATGTGCGAGGGATCGGGCAGGTTTTCGGTAAAATTCTGGTAGCCGGCAATCTGGATCTTGGAGAGCTGCAGGCTGAACTCCAGGCGCAGAAAGATCGCCAGCCGCGCCGCAACCGAGCGGATAAATTGCTCGTGCCGTTGCCGGATCCGCCTCAGTTCGCTGGGAGCCAAAAAGCCGGATTGCCGAAAATCATGGGGGCGGACGTCCCCGGGCGGACGGCGTTCGCGCGCGCCCGTGGCCGTTAATACCGAGACTTCGGCGGGAGGAGTGGGTTCGCTCATTTACTGGATGGCAAATTCCGTAAAATAAATGTCCTGCACGACGGAATCGCCGAGAATATTGTTAAAACCGGTCATCAACTCGCTGCGGATGAGGTTTCGCGCGCCCGGTTTTTCCAAATCCGCCAGGGTCTTGGTCGCCAGCGCGCCGCAGGCCATGTCCCGCAACTGGTCGTCGTGTTGCGTCATCACGTCTGTGAAATCGGAGCCGGTGCCAACCACGGAAATGCTCACCAGCAGGTAACGGGCTCCCATGGTGCCGGCCACATTGACCAGCATTTTGTTCATCGGATAGGATATCTGCCTGGGTTCCTTGCTCTTTTCCTTCTTCGGCGCGCTGCTGGCGCCCGACGAGCTGGCGGTTGCCGTCTTGATCCCCAGCCCTTTTTGAATCTGAGGAAGGATGACAAATTGTGCCACGCCAAAGGCCAGGGCCGGCATGAGCACAATGGTGACAATCAGCGGCAACCATGCCTTGAAGCCGCCGGCGGGCGCCTTCGAGGGAGCCGCTACGGCTTCGGCTTGCTCTTCTTCTTTTTTATCGTCTTCCGGCATGGAATTAGTGCTTCAAATTGACCAGGTCCTGGAGAATGTCATTGCTGGTGGTCACCGTTTGCGCGTTTGCCTCAAAACCACGTTGCGCGGTGATAAGCGCCGTAAGTTGGGTCGCCAGGTCCACGTTTGACATTTCCAGCGAGCCGGCCACCAACGACCCGGTTCCACTGGTTCCCGGCGCCACGGCCGCAGTGAGCGGCCCGGCTGCGGAGCCTCCGGTATAAAGGTTGCCGCCAACGCTTTGCAATTCAGTTGGCGCTGTGAAATTTTGGACCAGAATTTGTCCGCCGGAAATTGTATTGCCATCGGATAGCTCGATGCTGATGCTTCCGTCCGAACCAATGGTGTAACTTTGCACCGTTGCCCCCTGGTCGGCAGCGGCCGTGCTCGTGTTGGTTATCTGAATATTTCCAACGGTCGTTCCGGTCGCCCCGGCGGAAGCCGTGTAGCCCTGAACATACATGCCGGAGCTGGTCATCAGGTAACCGCTCGAATTGACGGTGAAATCTCCGTCACGCGTGTAATAATCCTCGGTGCTCGAAGAAGGATTGGCCACGACAAAAAAGCCGTTCCCGTTGATTGCCACATTGCTGGGCACGCCGGTACTGGTAATGGATCCCTGGGTAAATGAATCGGAAATTGACCCGGTTTCAACTCCCGTGCCGATTTGTTCCGGCCCCGCCGAACTTGACCCAATCGTTTGGCTCAAAGTATCGGCAAATTCCACGTTCGCCCCCTTAAAGCCGACGGTATCCACGTTGGCAATATTGTTGCCAATGACATCCAGATCCTGTTGGAACTGGTCAAGGGCGCTGACGCCCGAATCCATTGATAGAAGCATAGTTTTGTTTTGTTAATTGTTGGTTGGTTAATTGGATGACGATGTCGAAGTTGAGGTCGAAGAAGCCGGTGTCACCCCCACAATCTGGCTCAAGTCATACGATGTGCCATTGATGACAATTTGCGGCGTGCCGTCCGACGATTCGGCGCCCGAGACGACCGATTGGACCACGCCGCTGGTGGTGCTGTTGGAATTGGAGTCTTGTACCGTCACGGTGCTGCCGATCAGGCTGTTGGCCTGCATGTCGGACAGGGTCGAGGACATCGCGCTGGTTTGAGTCAGCGACGTGAATTGCGCCATCTGCGATGCCATCTCCGTGTCCGATTGGGGATTCAACGGATCCTGGTTCTCCATCTGGGC
>JASHPN010000061.1 GCA_030038175.1 Verrucomicrobiia bacterium | reverse complement strand
ACCTGCGGTTTCGTGCGTCAACTTTGCCAGGCCGGTAAAAAAATCGGGATAAGGCGCAACCATGCCTGGCGGGGGATTAATGATACCCAGGACTGAGGCATTCATCTTCGTGTGCAACGCCCAGGTGTGCCGTTGTTCGGCCCAGGCACCTAATTGCGACCAAAGTTGAAGATCACTCCAGGCCTCGGTCTGCATTGGCGCCGGTGCGCTTGCCGGCAAAGGTTCCTGGAGTTTGGCCAATAGTTGCATCGCCTCGCCATGCAACGAGTCCGGCATGGGACCGGGATCCGCCTGCAAGACCATGTCCGTTATGCGTTTTCCAAACTCCTTTTGCTCCGCCCGGACTGCGGCAGGCGAACGCACAATTGGTGACGCGGCAAAAAAATCCAGTCCCGAAGGATACATTCGGTCGGGAATTTTCGGATAAACGGTATTCTGAAAACATACCGCATCCGGCAAATGGCGCGGCGGCAGCAGGCGAAATCCTCGAGTTTCTTTGCCAAAACGAAGGAATTGTTCCAGCGACAACGATTGATCGTTGATTTGCGGCAACGGCAATTCGTTTTCGAGTTTCTCCTGAATTCTCCCAATTTGGGCTTCAGAAATCGAGGCGATCGGAATATTTGTCCCAACCTCCGCTTCCATAACTGCAACATATTGACGCACGGTTCCGTCTTCCGGCTTGCCCAGCAATTCGTCATAGGGATCGGATAACTGCTTCCATAAATTTGACAATTCAGAGTCATCATGGACGAGCATCGCCAGGGTAATGGCCAATCTGGTTTCACGCGGGTTGGCGAGCCGGAAGACCACAGAGGCATACCATTGGCGTGCCGCGAAATAATCGCTCAATTCGGGCGATTCGGTGTAAAAACTTTGCGCGCGGAATTGAAGCGGGGACAACGCGAAACCAATCGGCACTGCGACGGGGCCGGACCCGGTCCGCAACTCATCCACGATTTCCTTTTCGTTCCCTTTAAGAGTCTGACAATAGTTTGAGTCCTGCAATGCCCGACCGACTGAAGCGAACAACACCAAATCCAAATAATTTTCTTCTTTGGCAGTTTCCAGGAGCTTGATCGAAAATCTGCGCAATCTTTGAAACTGGATCGTCTCCAATTGTTTTACGCCTTCTTCCAACAGAAAATGGTACGTGTCCCACGCGGAATCCGTGGTTATAAAAGCCGGGAGGGAGGTTCCCATGGGATTCTGGTCAGACGGCCGGCTGGTCATGGGGCTCTCAATATACGCTTGAAAAATCTGCTTGAAAAATGGATCGGCGACCACAAATCCATTTTTGGCGAGGAGTTCTTTGGCTTCCACAGAACCCGGGAACGCTTCGATGTCCTTGACGTTTTGGAGGTCGTACGTTGCCGATCGGGCCGTGTTATCTTGAATGACGATAACGCCAATAATCGCCGCCACAAAAGTCACCAACGAGACGACGCGGGGTTTCGCATTTGATTTCGTTTTCATGGTATGAATGAAGTGTTGTCTGTCGGTGCCGCGATTTTCTCCCTGCCGCACGGATTGGCAAGCCATTTCGTGATGCAAAAAAGCCGCTTTTTGAGGGCTGTGCCCAATTCTGGAAATAATTTTATATTTCAATTTGACATAACTCGTCCGCGCGCTTATTATATCTGCAATGGATACATCCGTTGAAGATACAAAGCCGGCGGGCGGGCCGGCGCCGAAAGAGTTTCTGCCGTTGACCCCTGCGGTTTTTCACGTCCTTTTGGCCCTGGCGGGCGAGGATCGCCATGGTTATTCCATCATGCTGGAAGTCGCGGAAACAACGGAAGGCCGGGTCAAGATGGGGCCGGGAACGTTGTACGGGACCATCAAACGGCTTTTGGCGGCAAAACTGATTGAAGAATCGGACGAGCGGCCTGATCCGAAACTGGATGATGAACGCCGGCGTTATTATCGGCTGACGCCCTTTGGCCGGCGCGTCCTGGGGGCGGAGGTTGGGCGTTATGCGAGAGCGGTCAAAACGGCCCGAAAATTTGGTTTGGCGGCGGGTTATTCGTGAAAAAGCTATGAAATCCGCGCCTAAAATCCTCGAGCTTTCGGACAAAATATACCGGGCATTTTTGCGGCTGTATCCGGAATCACATCGGCGCGAGTTTGGCGAACCCATGGCCCAATTGTTTCGGGATCAATGCCGGGACGCCTGGAGCGCGGGTCATTTCGCAGGACTATTGAGGCTGTGGCTGCGCACGCTGCCCGACGTCGGAAAAACTTTGGTCGTAGAACAAATCGCCGCAATTGAAAGGAATATAATTATGAAACACTTTCCCACTCTGTTGCTGATTGCCGGTCTGGCGCTGGCTTTTTTGAGCCTTTCGCCGATGGCAGTCCATTCGGGGCCCATTTTCGTGCTGTTGACCATCGCTTCGTCGCTTGCGAATTTGGGTAAGGCGTTCGTCGAATTGTTGCGTCCCGCCTGCGAGTACGGCTGGATTTTATTCCGCACGTTTGTGTTGCTGTTTTGTTACGCCATGATTTTGCCTGCCTGGGCGCACATCAAGGTGAAGTTCGGGATGCCGGCGGGGATTGATCCACTGGGATTTTTCATAATGACCTTCCTGTTTGCGAATCCGGTAGTGGCCGCGATCAAGGTCGGCCAGCATTTCATGAAAAATCTTCACCTTAAAAGGTGACGATTTGAATTGGAATGGTTATGAATTATGACGAAACCTTCCCAATGGGAGGCGCGCAACTGCTGCGCTCCGAATGGCACTTTCTCCGCTGGCCTTGGATCGTATGTATCCTGCTCCCGCTGCCGCTTCTCCTCTTCTACCATTCGGGGGAGGGCCGCAGCCTTGCGCTGAACGCCTTCTTCCTCGGCTGCATGATCGTAGTCGGGTATTCCTTTCGACGTGACATCCGGTCCAGCGGCGCGGATACCGTCGTGCCCTGGTGGAATCGGATCTGGCCGCTGGCAGTACTCCTGCTGGCCGCCGCCGCCGTTTTCTCCGCCGTCTGCGTCCTGTTCAACAACCCCCACGATTTCGGCACACCCATCGCCGAGCGGGACCAGGGAATATGGCTGCACGCTTTCGTGTTCCAGACGCCGCGGGATTTTGTCGCCCCGATGCTCGCGTTCATGACGATCGTTCCTTCGCTCGGCATCATGCCGTATTTCGTGCTTGTCACCCGGCGCCTGCTCGCCGCCATCGTCTTTACTGCCTTTACCGTTGGTTGTATGAAACTGCTCGGTGCCACCGTAGTCGTGTCCATCTACGGATGGGACGCCGACGCACAGGGCCGCACGAAAATGCCTTGGAACCACCCTGACCTGCTGGTATGGCTGTTCTGGGGATTCAGCGCTCTCGTGTCCCTGGCGTTTTTTCTCCTCGGCTATTGGCAATTCCGCCGAAATAAGGACCAAAGAATTCCAATTTTATTGGCCAATAACGATAAAAATGTGTAAACGAACCTGGTAAACGAGGCAGTAGCCGTCAGTCAGTCGTCAATAGTCCGTGGTCCGTGATCAAATAGTCCGAAACGGAGGAGAATCCGCGAATTACGCCGATTATGGCGAATTCTGAACTTTTTCTCTTTCTCCTTTCGCATTCTGGTGTGCTTTTTATCAGGACAGCCCAAAGCCAGGAGCGCGGGATTTATCCCGCTTCGTCGCCGGAATACAGCACTGCCGCCGGATTTGAACGTCCATGATTTCGCACGCGAAACGACCCCGCCTCGGCGGGGTCGCGCTCCGGATTGTCGGGCGCATCTCAGTCTTTGTTAATACCGCAACCGGCTATGTCACCCCTACGGGGGTTTTCGCGTTTTTGTGTCATTTTCTACAGAAATGCCACCCCT
>JASHPN010000060.1 GCA_030038175.1 Verrucomicrobiia bacterium | reverse complement strand
ACGCCGAAGCGACCTGAAGGTCGCGCTCCGATACGTCGGCTTGGAACGACGGATGACAGCTTTGGTTCGTGGTCGCAATGTATTCTCGAGAAGAAAGTGTACTTGCCATGAACTGTACCGTTGTAGCGCCGGTTTTCAAACCAGCTGTATCGCCGATTTCCAAATCGGCAGGTGGTAAGATGTCGTGCGCCCGGCCTGCCTCGGAGTTCTATTGCCCCTGTGATTGGTTCCCCACGAGCGCTGAGGTCCTTTGCTGCATCCAGCTCCAATCTATTTGGTTGGCATCGTCTTGCGGCTCCGGCGTTTCAAGCCATTTGTGGATTTCGGAATGGCCGTCGGCGAAGGCAAAGCCGCAGGCGCCGCTGTGATAGGAACCCGGCGCGTCCAGCCAGGCCGGCTGGATCATTTGGAAGGCAAAAGCGGCGTCGTTGAGGCCTTGCGCATTTTCGTCCACGAGTACCCAGAGCATCGAGGGGCCGGGCCGGAGAATCTGGGAAAACTTGCCGTAGGTCGCGTAAGGATCGTTTCGGAAATTGCTCAAATCGCTTCCGTTCAGCCACGGTCCATTGACGGCCAGGTTGGGGACACCGCAATGGGTTCTCGGCCCGTTACCCCGCTCCCATGCATCGTAGCACGGGTCCACAGTTCCTACAGATTGGCTCATGGAAAAAGTCCGCGCGGCGGGAACGATATGGCCGATGAACGCGGGATTGGACCCATCATAGATTCCCTGCCGCGTATCGGCGGGGCAACGGAACAAATTAATATTCCCTCCAAGATAATTAATCAGGAGCGAAAGCTGCGGATTTTGCAGGACATCCGGGTCGAATTCCTGCGGCTGGCCGATGCCGGCCTGGCCGGAGCACCAGTTATAACCGGCATTAGTGTTGCCATCATCGGGATTGGGCGGAAAAAAATCGTTGTTTTCACTGCCGTAAAGCTGCATGGCGACCATCATCTGATGGCCATTATTCAGGCATTGCGTCCCCTGGGCTTTGGCTCTGGCGTGGGAAAGAACGGGCAACAGAATCGCCGCAAGAATGGCAATGATGGCGATGCAGATGAGCAGCTCGATCAGAGTGAAACCAACAGTCTGGCGTCGGCCTGGGGTCATCCGCCTTCGCAAGGCTGGAGAGTGACGGGCATGTTGCGTGCTGCGTGTTGCGCCAAGTATTGGAGGGGCGGTGGTTTTCAATTGAGAAATTAAAGTTGTGGGTTGGGCATGTTTTCATTCACCGCGCGGATCGCTTCCACGTGCCAGTCAAAAAAGAGTTGGTTGCGCACCGTCCCGTGGGTGGGATTTGCCGGCAGAAAATCGTAATAGCCGCCCGAGGAAGCCGCGTTTTGCTGGTCCGCATCGGTCATGGCCCAGGAATTGGCTGGACTGGCAATTTGGGACATTTTTAAGGGCGCCTGGTCGGAAGCGCCGCCGATGAGGGTGTAAGGGTAGCCAAATGGCCACGTTAAAATGCCTCCGGAGATGTTCGTCACCTGGTTGTTGGCGATATAACTCAAGGGCCGGGCCAAATCCATGGGGGCCGTGTCGGTGGATGCGGCAGTCCAATGGCGCGCCGCAGAGGGACACCGCATCAGGATGGCCGTTTGGGGCGTTGGCGAGGGCGGCGGCTCGGCCAGGTACGTATTGAGATAGAATGGCAGCCGGGAAATGTCCTGGTTATCGTAATTTTCGTAAAGTCCCTGCCAGGTTGGCCCCGGCAACTGATCGCCATGCTCATCGGCAAACAATTGAATGGCGGTTCCCAATTCTTTGAAATTGTTTACGCAGCCCGTGCGATAGGCCCTTTCATTGGCGGCGGAATAAACCGGCAGCAAAATCGCGGCCAGAATCGCGAGAATAGCGATGACGACGAGCAATTCGATGAGGGTGAAACCGGGGGTCACTCGCCTTCGACCAGAGATGGCGCAATGGCAAGATTGAAACGATTGGGCGTGTTGCGTGTTGCGTGTTGCGTCAATTATTGTGGTTACGACGGTTTGCGAGTCATGGAAAGCCTCCTTCAATGTCGGTTGCCAATGGGACGCCGAAGCGGCATAAATGCCGCGCCCCAACACGCCGGGCAATTGCCCGGTATTGTACGAGCAGCCATGACTGGGTGGCCTCATTTCCTTATTCTTGTATTAACAGCTTTCCAGGGAAAATGTTACAGCAAATCTCAATAAATCATCGGGGCCCGGTTTCATATCGGCGGGACGTTTTTCACCCGAAAACTTGTCTGCCTCTTTACTTATAAGTGTCCGCTCAGGGCCAAAAGGTGACAATTATTTGCGTGGTTAAATAGTTGAACGGGTTTACGCTTAAATAGTCAAATACTTGAACAGGGGCTTTGCTTCCTATTTAACGTTTTAAAAATTCAGCCATTTAGCAATAAAATGCCGATTCATCTTGCACCTGTTAACCGGCGAAGATTTCTGACGCGCGCTTTTGCGGCGGCGGCCGGACTTACGCTGGCGCCGCGCCTTTTTGCCGCCCAAAAGAAGACGGACGCCGATTTCTGGGCGCTGTTTTCCGACACCCACATTGCCGCCGATCGGACCCGGTGGGCGCATGGCTGCAATATGACCGATCATCTCACCGCCGTGACGCGGGATTTGCTTGGGTTGGACGAAGTTCCCGCCGGGGTTTTTGTGACGGGCGATTGCGCTTACGACGATGGATTGATGGAAGACTATGGAACCTTTTCGAATTTGCTTACGCCGCTGCGGGAAGAGGGCATGCCGGTTCATTTGACGCTCGGCAATCATGATAATCGGGAGCGTTTTTGGGACGCGTTGACGGCCGAAAAGACGGCGCCCCGCCCTCTCGCCGACCGTCAGGCGTCCTTGTTGGAGACACCGCGCGCAAACTGGTTCATGCTCGACTCGCTGGAAAAGACGCGCGTGACGCCCGGTCTTTTGGGGCCGGAACAATTGGATTGGCTGGCCGACAGCCTGGATACCCGGGCGGACAAACCGGCGATCATCATGGTTCACCACAATCCCGGTTTGCTTGGAAAAGTTGGCGGATTGCGGGATACCGAAGCCTTGTTCAAGATTATTCGGCCGCGCAAGCAGGTCAAAATCGTGATCTATGGTCATACGCATGACTGGCACATTCGGCAACACGAAAGCGGGATCCATCTCATCAACCTGCCGCCGACGGCCTACGTTTTTGAACCAGAGAAACCCAGTGGTTGGGTGCGGGCCGAACTGGGTGACGATCGAATGCGCATCCAATTGCGTTGCGTGAACCCAAAACATCCTTTGAATGGGGAGACCAAAACCTTGTACTGGAGGGTGTAGCCAAATTCTTTTGCAGGAGACGAGGTCACGAGTCTCTAATCGAAAAAGCAAAATGGGGGAGGACATTGGACTGGAAAAAGTCAGAGACTCCTCACGTCGTCTCCTGCTCTTCAGGCCAGCAGACTTTTTGCTTTCGCCAGCGCTTCGTCCAATTTGCCGGCTTCTTTTCCGCCGCCGCGGGCGTTGTCCGGCCTCCCGCCGCCTTTGCCGCCCACGATCGGCGCGATCTGCTGGATGATCTTTCCCGCCTGGACGCGCGACGTCAGGTCCGACGAAACCGCCGCGACCAGCGAAACCGCGCCGCTGACGGCTCCGCCCAAAATGATGACGCCTTTGAACCGGCCTTTTAACGAATCGGCCACCGCTTGGAGGAAATCGCCGTCCACCCCGCCGATGTTATGGATGATGGCCAAAATTCCATTCACGATGTGCGATTGTTCGAGCAAGTTGCTGGCGACGTTTGAGGCTTCGCGCATGGTCGCGGTCCGCAAGGATTTTTCCAAGGTTTTCTGATGTTCCAGCAATGATTCAATTTTCTTTTCCAGCTCGTGAACGGGCGAATTGACCCTGCCGGCCAGCGATTCGATTAGACGCAATTCTTCATTTGCCTTCGAGTAGGCTTCCAACCCCGCAACGGCTTCAATGCGCCGCACGCCTGCCGCGATCGCGCTCTCGCCCACGATGCGGAACAGGCCGATTTCGCCCGTGGCGCGCGTGTGTGTGCCGCCGCACAGTTCCATCGAGTAGCCGTCCAGCTTGCTCGATTGGCCGCCGATTTGGACCACGCGCACGACGTCGCCGTATTTATCGCCAAAAAATTGCATCACATCCCGGCGCGATTTCACATCGGCATAAGGCACTTCGGTCCACGACACGCCGGCGTTTTCCAGAATGCGTTCGTTCACCAGTTTTTCGATGTCCGCGACCTGTTGGATCGTAAGCGGCGCGCTATTGAAATCGAAAGTCAATTTTTCCGGCCCCACAAACGAACCTTTCTGCGTCGCCTCCGGGCTGACGACTTCATGCAACGCCCAGTGCAGCAAATGCGTGACGGTGTGATGGCGCTGGATGGCGTTGCGGCGGGATTTGTCCACCGAAAGCGTCACGATGTTCCCATGCATGGGGAGCGCACCCGCCTCGGGTGCGGCGGTTGACGCCTCGTCAACCGCGGTAGAGCGCGCCACAGCGCTCGATAAACCGGGTTTGGAACCCGGTTCGGCAGTCTCGGTGACTCGACTCGGACGCGGGGGCGCGTCCTCGGACACGCGAGGGCGCGTGTGCTGCCCTTCAAGTATGTGAAGCCAGGTGTTGCCGGATTTCTGCGTGTTCGTTACGCGCCAGAATTGAGCGCCCTTTTCGATTTGGCCCGTGTCACCGACTTGTCCACCCATCTCGGCGTAGAACGGCGAAACATCGAGCACAACTGCCGTTTTGTCTTTGAGCGCAACCACCTCCAAAACCTTGGCGTTAATCGCGAGTTTCTCATAGCCGACAAATTGCGTCGGCGTGGTCGTTTCGATTTGCGAAACGGAGATGATTTCTTTTTTCTGAGCCGCGCGGCCGCGTTCGCGCTGTTCTTCCATCAACTTTTCGAAACCTTCCTTGTCCACAGTCAGGCCGCGCTCCCGAGCCATCAATTCGGTGAGGTCGAGCGGGAAGCCCTGTTCATCGTAAAGCCGGAATGCGAATGCTCCGGAGATGTGCCGGGCCGAACCAGCCTCCTCAGTAAACAATTCAATTCCTCGATCCAGTGTCTTATTAAACGCCTCCTCCTCAACCCGAATAATATCCTGCACGTGCTTTTTCTTCGCCCGGATTTCTGGAAACACGCCGCCCATGGTTTCGACGAGCACGTCCACCAGCTTGTAAAAAAACGGTTCGTGGAATCCAAGCGTGCGCCCATAACGTACCGCGCGCCGCAAAATACGTCGCAGGACGTAGCCGCGTCCTTCGTTGCTCGGCTGAATGCCATCCGCAATCGCGAAGCTCAAAGTGCGGATATGATCCGCGATGACGCGAAAGGCCACATCCAGCGCGATTTGTTCCTGCGATGCGGCCGGCGAGGGGTTGTTGGATGTCCCGTCATCGTCATCATCACCCACCGGACCGGCATGTGCCGACGGCCCGGTTACCTCGATTTCTCCGCAAGGCAATTCACCGCTCGTTTTAAGGGGAGCGCACGCGCCCTCGCGTGCTTCGGTTGACGCCTCGTCAACCGAATTCGAGCGCGCCATCGCGCTCGTTTCAGTGACTCGACTCGGACGCGGGGGCGCGTCCTCGGACACGCGGGGGCGCGTGTGCTCCCCGGGCAGCGTACTCCCGTATTTCTTCCCGCTCAGCTTCTCCAGCGCGTCAAAAATGGGGCGGAAAATATCGGTCTGGTAATTCGAAATTTTTGCGCGGGCGAAATCCTTCAATCCTTTTGTTCCCTGGATGATGCTGGTGACGCGCTCGAAACCCATTCCGGTATCCACGTGCCTGGCCGGCAGGGGTGAAAATGTTCCGTCCGGGTTCGCATTGAACTGGATAAAAACCAGATTCCAGATTTCCATGCAGCGGGCGTCGCCCTGGTTGACGAGCTTGCCTTCGGTTTTGCCGTCCGGCGTCAAATCCACGTGGATTTCCGAGCACGGACCGCAGGGGCCGGTTTCGCCCATCATCCAAAAATTGTCCTTCTTGCCGCCGTTGACGATGTGGATTTTGGGGTCCAGCCCAACGCTTCGAAATTTATCCGCCCAATGATTCCACGCCTCCTGGTCAAATTCGCTCGGATCGTTGAGGCTTTTGTCGGGAGAATAAACGGTTGCGTACAGCCGCTGCGGCGGGAATTTCCACACGTCCACGACCAGTTCCCAGGCCCACTCAATCGCTTCCTTTTTGAAATAATCACCGAAACTCCAATTGCCGAGCATTTCGAAAAACGTATGGTGATAGGTATCCAGGCCCACGTCGTCCAGGTCGTTGTGCTTGCCGCCGGCGCGGATGCATTTTTGAGTATCGGCGGCGCGGGTATCGCTGCCGGGAACCGCGCCGGCCCATTTCGAAACGTCCGCTTTCTTTTGTCCGAGAAAAATCGGCACGAACTGGTTCATGCCCGCGTTTGTGAAGAGCAGGTTGGGCGAATCGGGCATGAGCGGGCTGGAAGGAACGAGGGTGTGCCCTTTCGATTTGAAAAAATCGAGGAACGATTGCCGGATTTGCGCAGACGTCATCATTCGGAAACGAACGGGAACGGTAACAGATAATCTATTCGCGGGCGAGCGGAACTTTTTGGCCAAAAGGCGAGGGGGCGAGGCAAAATGCGGAGCGCGGCTGTGTGCGAAGCACCAGCCGCAGCAGCCCGACGAAGCCTAAACCACCGTGCTTCGTGCAAGCATCCGAGACATCTGTGCGGCGACTGGTCCCCCGATAAATCGGGAGACACAGTCACGCTCCGGCCAGGGTGCCCAATTGGATCAATCCAGGTCAGCGGCGCGGATACGAGTTTACTAAGAAAATTCGTGTCGTGAATTTTTGGACCTGCAAAATTGACGTCCCGCCATTTGTCAAGAGGCGTGGCGAAAATTTAACAAACTTTTTTTCTTGAGAAATTTTCGCGCAAGAGCGATATACGTGTCAGATGTTAGCCCGATCTTTGTAATTGTAATTGCGAAGAACAATTTCCCTGCCCTGTTCGTGATTTGCAACAATCCTTGAACCGTAGTAAAACGAATCCCGGGATGAGTTGCGGCGGTGGCCGACATGCCTTGATTGGAAGCCGAAAGCCGTTGCGCGAGTCCCACATGTTGTAAAACATGTTCAAAGGATTATTCGTGGCACACGGCAAGGGTGGGGGTCTTTTAAAACGGGCCGCGCGGTAGCGCGGCCCGTTTGTTTTTTTAGGCTCTTTATGACCGTCCAGGCTTTCAATTTGGACAACTCTCCCTCACCCCGGCCCTCTCCCGCTGGGAGAGGGAGCATAATTCGCCGACGGCTTGAAAAGGCGAGAACTGCATCGAGTTCCTGGCACCATGCATCCGTGCGGGCAAGGTTTCCCCGAATTGCGGTTGCTCCTGAACCTGCTATCCTTTTCCCATGCCGCGTGACGATTTATTTTCCGCGCCGGTGGAGAATCCATCTCCCGGAGCATCCCCGGCGGCACCGGCGGAAAATTTCCGCAGCCGCCCCCTCGCCGCGCGAATGCGTCCGCGTTCCCTGGAAGAATTTGCCGGACAAACCCATATCCTGGCCCCGGGACAATTATTGCGCCGCGCCATTGAGGCCGACCGCATTCAGTCACTGATCTTTTATGGCCCGCCCGGCACCGGCAAAACGTCGCTGGCCCAAATCATCGCGCGGCAGACCAAATCGAAATTTGAGCGGCTGAGCGGCGTTGAATCCAACGTCTCGGACATGCGCCGGGTCCTTTCCGCCGCGGCCAATCGTCTCGAAAATACCGGCCATTCCACAATCCTGTTCGTTGATGAGATTCATCGTTTCAACAAGGCGCAGCAGGATGTTTTGCTTCCGGATGTCGAAAGCGGCGTGGTCAAATTGATCGGCGCCACGACTCACAATCCATTTTTCTTTGTCAATTCGCCGCTGGTGTCGCGGTCGCAAATCTTTGAACTGCGCCCGTTGAGCGAGGAAGATCTGTTTTCGCTTTTGCAACGCGCGGTAAAGGACGCAGAACGGGGGCTGGGCTTCATGAAAATCGTGGCCGATGATGGCGCCTTGCGCCATTTGGCAAGGATTTCGGACGGAGACGCGCGCAAGGCGCTGAATGCGCTGGAAATCGCCGCGACGACCACCGCTCCCGGCGCCGGCGGCGCCGTTCACATCTCGCTGGCCGTCGCGGAACAGAGCATCCAGAAAAAAGCGATTGTCTATGATGATGAAGACGCGCATTACGACACGATCTCCGCTTTCATCAAGGCCATGCGCGGCAGCGACCCGGACGCGGCGCTTTATTGGCTGGCCAAGATGGTGCATGCGGGGGAAGATCCGCGTTTTGTCGCGCGGCGCATTGTCATCCATGCCGCGGAAGACGTGGGCCTTGCCGATCCCATGGCGCTGGTGCTGGCGAACGCGGCGGCGCAAGCGGCGGAATTTATTGGATGGCCCGAGGCGCGAATCCCGCTGGCGGAAGCGACGATTTACATTGCCACCGCCCCGAAGAGCAACACGACCGTGACGGCCATTGGCGCGGCGATGAAGGACGTTGAAACCGGACGGACGCTCGAAGTGCTCAAACATTTGCGGGACAGCCATTACCAAGGCGCTGAGAAACTGGGCCATGGCGAGGGTTATAAATACGCGCACGATTACGAGGGCCATTACGTGCCGCAGGATTACCTGGGCGTGGACAAAATTTATTACGAACCGACCGATCAGGGCGTGGAAAAGAAAATCAAGGAACGCCTGGAAAAATGGCGCGCGCTAAGAGCGGCGGCGAAAGGCGCGGGCGAAGGGAAAGCTTGATTTGCCACAGAGACACAGAGAAAAATGATAAAATTCCGAAAAAGCTTTAGCCTCTGTGCCTCTGTGCCTTCCGCGGCGCGTCGGCGGCTGTGGCAAAGACGAAATGAAAAACGGCAGGCTTTCCATGAACCGGACGGAGCGCGGCTGTGTCGGAGACCAGCCGCAGCGTACCCGACTTTTCAACACGCTGCGGCTGGTGCCCCTTTACCCCCACACAGCCGCGCTCCGGGCACTTCAGTTCATGGTCCCAGTGCATTCTTCAAAAGAAAGAGGGCTTTCGACGAACCGGTTCAGTCAGAGCCTCCTCACGTCGGCTCCTACGCAAATAAGAATGCAAGCGCGGTGTCCGGGGTTGATGGTCCCGATGCGCGTCCAATGCGGGAGGTCAACGCTCGCTTTTCATGAATAACGTCGTTCAACAAGCGAAGGCGGAATTGCGGGCGAAGCTGCGCACGATCGTCGGGAATTTCCCGGCGGAAAAGCGCCTGGCGGATTCTCAAAAACTCTGCGAGAACCTGAAATCGCAGGCCTTTTTCCAAAAGGCGCGTTCGGTTTTGTTTTTCGCCTCATTGCCGGATGAGCCGGACCTGTGGCCGCTCATCAACGAAACATTGGCCGGGAAAAAGCTGGTCGCGCTGCCTTGTTTCGATGCTGATAACCGAATGTATCAGCCTCGGCGCATCACCGACATTCACGTGGAAATTCTGTCCGGCAAATTCGGCATCTGCGAGCCGATGGACACCTGCGTGGCCGTGCCGCTGGATGATTTGGACGCCGTGTTGGTTCCGGGCCTCGCTTTTGCCGCGGATGGCCATCGCCTGGGGCGGGGAAAGGGTTTTTACGACCGGCTCCTCGAGAATTTTGCCGGAACAAAAATCGGCATCGCCTTTGACGAACAAATTTTGGATTCAATCCCGGCGGAAGAAAACGATGTTCGGATGGATTTTGTGGTAACGCCGGCTAGAAAGTGGAAGTGTTAAATAGGTTAAAAAAGTTGAATGGTTAAATCGTTGAATCGAAAGTGGAATGTCCCCCTTTAACGATTCAACCCTTTTAACTTATTTAACCAACGCGCTATTCCGGATGCTGTTCGTCCTGGATCGGCATCGTGCCTCCATAACCGGAGGGGGAGTTCCAGGGCCGAACGGATTCGTTGTCCGGGTCATCGGAGGCGCAGCCGGCAATACCCATCATCACTGACGCCAGCACAAGCAACCAAAGCAAATGAACCAACGAAATTCTCATTTTACGACGTAGCCGGGTGAGCGGGAATGACTTCATCGCCCTCAATGATTTGGCCAAGCTCCCAGCCTGGCACCAGGTTGGCGATGCAACGGTCTTTTTGCACACTGCGAACGACCACTTTGCCCACCAGTTTGCCGTCACGACTGACAAGCATCTCGCCATCTTCCAAAACGCCTTCATTTGCGCCGATATTCAGGACGACAAAGTGCCATTTGGGATCTACCGCCATCACCGTGCCCTTTAGGCCGGCCGGCAACTTCACGACCCATTCGGGGGTCAAAATTTCGTTAATCTGATTGTTTAACTTGGCCACTTCGTAGGTTAGAACTTTCTTTTCCTCGTTCGCGACTTCCAACGCAGTTTGCGCGTCTTTCAATGATTTATCCAAGGCTACTATTTGTTCTGTGGTCAAACCGGTATTCTTATAGGCGGCCAGTTGATTTTGCGCATCGTCCCGTTCCTGGGAGGTTTTGGCGAGAGTTTTATTTAAATCCTGTATCTGGGTGTCGTCTGCGGCCAGTTTATGCTCTGCCTGATGCTCGGCGGATTCGGCGGTGGCCAAATCCTGCTTGGTTTGGGTGAGCTGGTTTTGCGTTACTTTGAGGTCTTGCGTCGTCTTGTCGAGCTTCCTGTGAAAGTCCTCTTTGGCGCTTCGTTGATTATTGCGATCCGTCGTCAACGCCTGGATTTTTTGTTGCACAACGGTAAAATTTAGCACTACCACGGCCAGTCCCGCGATAATCGCCACACCTAAAATAATTCGTTTCAGCATGTCCTGTTGATTTAGCTCCTCAACTTAAATAGGTAAGCTGCACCTGTCAATGCTATTTTTACGTCTTGCAAAACATATTTTTTATTTCATGTTCAAGGGACAAATTGTCACAACCGGGGCCATGGAACTCAACCACCAATCGCATCTTGCCTATTGCACGAACGTCCATCGCGGGCAGACATGGCTTCAAACCCTCAATTCCCTGGAAAAACACACGCTGGCGGTGCGGGACCGTGTCTGTCCGCGCCGCCGATTCGCCATCGGGCTGCGCCTGGGCGCCCGCGCTGCCGCTGAATTGGCGCAAAAGAAAGCATTCCTGGGCTTTCGGCGCTGGCTCGACAAGCATCAATGTTACATCTTTACTATCAATGGGTTCCCCTACGGCCGGTTTCATGGCAATTCCGTGAAGGAAAAGGTCTATCTTCCAGATTGGACCTCGCCCGACCGGCTTGCCTATACCAACCTCCTTTTTGACCTGCTGGCCGGACTTCTGCCCGACGGCGTGGAAGGAAGCGTCAGCACCTTGCCGGGCGCTTTTAAGGAGTGCGTCCATTCGCCGGCGCAGGCAAAGGCCATCCGAGCCAACCTTTGGCGCTGCGTGGACCATATTTCCCGCCTGGCCACAAAATCGGGAAAAAGGCTAAGCCTGGGACTCGAACCCGAGCCGCTTTGCCTTCTGGAAAACTCCGCCGAAACGATTGCCTTTTTCCAACAACTGCGGGCGGAACACCCCAATGACAGTCGTTTGGAGGAATGCCTGGGCGTCAATTACGATTGCTGCCATTTTGCCCTTGAATTTGAAGAGGCCCAAGGCGCGCTGGCCGCCTTTCAAAAGGCCGGCATCAAAATCAGCAAGATCCATTTGAGTTCCGCTTTGAAGGCAAAGGCGACCGCTGAAGCGCGCGCGGCTTTGAGACGTTTTTCCGACGATGTCTATTTGCACCAGGTCATTGAACGAACTCCCTGGGGCAAATTGAAATTCTACCGTGATTTGCCCGATGCCCTTGCCAAAAACTCAAAACTCAAAACTCAAAATTCAAAATTGCCGGAGTGGCGGATCCACTTTCACATTCCGCTCCACGCGCCGGCGGTTGTCCCGTTTGAAAACACCAACGACCATCTGCTGGATGCGCTGGATTTTCTCGCGAAAAACCCGGGCCAGTGCACGCAATGGGAAATGGAAACGTACACCTGGGAAGTCCTGCCGCCGGAATTAAAATCCCGCACGGTGGTTGAACAACTTGCGGCGGAATATGAATGGACGCTGGCACGGCTGGCCGAACGGGGGCTGGTTGGTCGAATGGTTAAAAAGGTTAAATGAGTTAAATGGTTAAATCGTCGGAGTCAGTTGCCGATTAAAACTCATCTAACCGTTTAACCTTTTTAACTTTTCAATTCAATGGTTGCGGCCGCCGACTTCTTTCGGCGGCGATAAATCTGCCGGCGACATCGTCGTCATCCTGATGGAATGCGGTGATGTCAAAATAGTAGATCGAACCGAGCTTTCCGTCCGAATAATCGAGCAGATCCCGCATAAGCGTCTCCTCCGAAAAATCAGCGCCGGTAAAGAAGCGGCCATTGCAATCGTGGAAGGCGAGCTTCGAGTAACCCAGGTTCTGAAGCATCGCCAGAGTGTCCAGCCCTTTTTCCCCGATGGCCGACATGTTTTCGCGGTTAAATTCAAACATGATCACGGGATGCGTTTGTTGCAGAAATTTTGCGGCTCCGCGAATGATGGAACAATCAAATCCTTCCGCGTCAATTTTCAGCAATTTACAAGAGGCGGGAATGGGCTCGCTGGCGACAAAATCGTCAAGGCTCATGATTTTGATGGTCCGGGCGCCGGCGGACTGGACCGGCTGAATGGTCGTATTCCAACCGACCTTATCAAACGTAGCGGTCACGTCTCCGGTTTTTTCTCCCAGGAACAGCTTGTGTGCGCTCACGCTTTCAAACTGGCGAATGTTTTGCTGAAGTTGGGCGAAAGTGACATCATCCCCCTCGATGCACACGAGGGGAATATCCGCTGCCGACTTGATGATACAGGCGGTATCCCCAATATTGGCGCCGATGTCCATGGCAGACAGATTGGGATATTTCTCTTTTAGAAGTGTAACCAGCCCCGCCAGTTCTTCCATGTGCTCCGGGTGATCCTCATAGACGGCGGTCGCTGGATTTGTCCGGGGAGCCTGGATGGAGAAGGGTCCGATCTGTGTCGTAACCATGCGGGGCCCCCAGGGGTTTGTTCTTTTGACGCGTTGAAGGGCCAGACCCGCGGGAGCAAGAACTCTATTTGCGAAAAGGCGAACGCGATGAAGGAGCATACGGATTAAACGCGGCGCCTCGTGCCTGGCGCATTCACGCTGCGGTCAGCTCGTTCTTCGGCGCGATTCATATCAAACGCAGGTGTATTTTATTTCCTGCCGTTTGTCGAGGGTAATCAAATGCTGCATTGCTGTTCCGCGCCAGAGACACAGTCGCAGATATGGCAAGAGCGGTCCTGACGGCAGAAATTGCTCCAATGCCAGGCATTACGTCTCTTTTTTCAAAATGGCAATCAGCCCGACTCCCGCCGGAAAATGGATAGGTTTTTGGCAGGCCAATTTCAGGAACGTCCAGCCCAGTGCCCGATTCAGCCATGGGGGTGGAATGGTGTCCTCCGAGCGCCTGCCGGCCTTCAAGCCCAATCGGCTCTTCAAAGCGCGCCATTTGCGAACCGCAAAAACGATCGGCAGCACAGCGACATTGATATAATTGATATGAAGCACTTCAAGGCCCGCAGGGATGATTTTCAAAAGCGAAGGTCTTGTGTAACGCCGAAAATGATGCAAGGTCACGTCCCAATCGCTCCACAAGGTCATTAACGCCGGAACTGTGATGATGGCAATGCCGCCAGGCCGAAGAACCCGCAGAAACTCCCGGACGGCTACGTGATCATTTTCCACGTGTTCCACAACGTCCAATGCCGTCAGCACATCCACAGAAGCATCCGGCAGAGGCAGGGCGGTACAACTTCCCCGCCGCACTTTGTCCGTGCCCAGGCGCTCCCGCAGGAGTTTCAATGATTCTTCAAAGTCGTCCAGCGCCAGGACATTGCAGAACCGCCGCATTTCTTCAACAAAGATCCCTGTTCCCGCCCCGCAATCAACCAGCAAATCGCCTTGTTGCAGCGGATGAAAGCGGTTAATCCAGTATCGGACGATTTCACGTTTCCCGGCATAAAACCAGTGAACCGTTTCAACCTTCGCGAGGTTTTGATATTCTTGTGGATTCATCCGAAGTCAGTACGGTTTCAACCACGTAAACAGGCCGGCCCTTGTTTTCCCGGTAAACGCGCGCTAAATACTGGCCGATGATCCCCAGCGAAAGCAATTGAATGCCACTCAAGCCAAAGATTGCCACCGCCAGCGTGGTAAATCCGAGCACTCGCAGTTCCGTGAAATAACCGAACATTTGCATGACCTTTTCAAAGACGAGAAATCCGGCATAAATAAAGCTCGCGAAGCAGATCAGGGCCCCGGTCGCCGCAATCCATTGCAAAGGCAAATCTGAAAAGCTGAACAACCCGTCAAGCGCATAGCGCAAAAGCTTGCGAAATGATTGTTTTGGGTCTCCGACCGCCCGGTCCTTGCGAGCGTATTCAACGGTTGTTTGCGGATAACCGTACCAACATTTCAGGGCCGGGAGAAACAGGTTTGTTTCCCGGGCGGCGGCCAGGTGCGCCACCACGACGCGGTCCACCAGGGAAAACATCCCGCTGTTGATTGGCATTACCCGGCCGGTCAAGCGATGAAACGTCTTATGAAAAATATCGAAAAATATCCTTCGCAGGCCGCGCTCTTCCCGGCTGGTTCGGCACCCGGTTACCACTTTAAAACCCTGGCGCCATCTTTCCAAAAATTCGGGGATCAATTCGGGCGGATCCTGCAGATCAGCATCCAAAAAAATCACGGCATCCCCGCTGGCGTGATCAATTCCGGCCCGATACGCCGGTTGCTGGCCGAAATTGCGGCTCAAGACAACCAATCGCCAGCGGTCAAAACGTTTCAATTGCTCCTGCACGGCGTCCTTCGTTCCATCCGTGCTGCCGTCATCTACGACGACCATTTCCCATTCCGCCGGCGTGTCCTTAAGCGCGAGCTCAAGGCGCTCGAACAATGAACGAAGTCCCTCACGCTCATTCAACATCGGAATAACGATGGACACGAGCGCTCGTCGCTTTGGGCTTGTGTCCGTTGAAATCATTTCATGCCCTTTACCAAACCCACTGTGCCGCGTCGAGAAAAACAAATCAATCCGGGGCGTATAGAAAGTACGTGCCGGGTGGATCAAGACGGTCCCCGGGCCGGCGCCGGGCAATTGTGCGATCGAACCAGGCGACGAGCCCGCTCAGCCGAAAACGAGAATGCGCGGTGCTTTGCGCAATGAGCCTCAGCGAACCGTTCAGTTGGACGGCCGATAATATGACGTCGTGGTCCTTTTCAGCGGCGAGATCTTTGAGGTCGTCAGCGACGATAATGCGACGATCCAATGGTTCTTCAAGGCGGCCGGCCAGGCCCGCTGTCTTTGGATCACTCTTTTTTAAGATGACAATGGCCTCCGAACGCGTCGTATGCTGGCGCACCAACCGGACCAGCATCAACGTATCCATCTCGTTCGCCCGAAAACACGCCAGGACGACGGAACCGTACGCGAAGCACAGCACGGCAACGGTCATGGCAATTTTAAAAGGAACTCTATCAGCCTTTGTCGTTTCCGCGCAATGGGGCGCGCGAACGAGCGCCAATGAAAAGATGATGCCGACCAGGAGCACGGGGCTGGACATCCACGGGTGATGGGCGAAATAGTTCCGCATCACAACAATATCAGCCATCGTCAACGCCAGCGGGATGAACATCAGCCAGGATAACGTTTGCCCAGTTCGAATGCGCCGTGTGACGGCATGCAAAAAGACCAACCACAGCGGAAACAGACCGACGCCGTTCACAAACGCCAGGCGCACAAACGCTCTTCCCGTCGTCAGTCCGACCCCGTAGCCGGCGTTTGCCCAGGTGTAGCCTCCGATCCGTTCAATAAGCTTCGTTACGCCGGCGCTGACTGGACCGCCTTCAGCCGGATTACCCGCCAATGCGCTCGCGGAAGCCGATGATCCGGGATGCATCAATCCGAATTTGGAGGCCATGGAAACTATCGCAATCACCGGAACGACAACGGCCATCGAGGCCAGGAGGAAAATGAACCCGCGCCGGCTTAGGCCCGGAGTTCCAAGAAACAGAAAAATGCATGGTCCGCAAATCCAGGCGACCGACCAATTCAATGACGCAAGCATTAACGTCAGAATCAAAATCATCGTCCCGTCGGCTGTGGTAAATTCCGGCTTTTTTAAAATCCCCGCCACGATCGCTGCATAAGGAATGGCCGGCAGGATGGCGAGGGTGTTGGGATCCAAAATCTTGGGCCAACGCAAATAGCCCGGACACAGAACCGCCGCAGCTGCCACAAGCATCGCCAGGTCGTCCCGCCCAAGCAGTTTCCAGATTCCCCAGAAAACCGCCGCCAAAAGCAAAACGTGAAACGCCTGCGTGCCTAATCCTGTCCAGCCAAAGATCTTGGCGGCAAAAAAGACGGGATAGAGGCTGAATGGACTCATCCCGTTGTAGCTTTCCGGATGTTCAATGGCATCATAACCGCCTGGGTTAGGCACGAGCCGTCCATGGAGTTTGAGAAAGCCGAATTCCTGCCAGTTGCGCACGGCATTATTTGGCCACGAGAGGCCAAAATTATCGTCAATCAGGTATGACAGAAACATCGCGGCACAGGTCACCCCGACAAAAAACAGGACTTTTCCGGCTGGCGCAATTTGCACGAGCGCAGAGTAAAGGCTTTCCAATGGTGTTCAAGCCTTGTTATCGAACGCGCAGATTTTTTGAAAGATTTG
>JASHPN010000059.1 GCA_030038175.1 Verrucomicrobiia bacterium | reverse complement strand
AAGGCCTCGGCCGAACAGCCCCGAATGTAAAATTGCAAAAAAGTCGGCGTGGCCAGAAGAAAGGTCAGCGCATGGTGGTTCACGAGCTGGCCGATGGCTTTGGCATCCAGCGGATTGGGATGATAAACGGCCCGCACGCCGAGGATCGCCGGCAGGCAGAGCGTGCCGGTGAAACCAAAAGAATGGAAGAAGGGAAGGATTCCCAGCACGCCGTCGGACGGTTTCAGCGAAAAGACCTGCTCCAACTGTTCAATATTCGAGCCGATGTTGTAATGGCTCAGCAGGACGCCCTTGGGAACCCCGGTAGTGCCGCTGGAAAAGATGATGGTGGCAACGTCGTCCAGGCCGGCGCCACGGGTACGGCCAAGACGGCGTTCGAGCCAGGGCGACGGCAAAAGGAAGGCCGCCGCCGTTGCCGCGAGCTTTTCGAACAAACCGGGATTGGCCACGATGTCCTCGATGAGCAGGGTCTGGACGGGAACCGTGAGTTTGACCTTTTCCAAAAACGCTTTCGAGGTAAGAACCGTTTTTATATCGCATTGGGCGATGCACGACGCCAGGACGGATTCGGACACGGTATAATTCAGGTTGACCGGGACCTTGCCCATGAGCAGGGCGGCGAAATTCGCCAGGGCCCCGGAGACGGACGGCGGCAGGAGCAGTCCGACGCGTTCCTGGCCCGCCCAGACCGGTTGGAGCCGCCGGGCCAAAAAAACGGTGCGGATCAGCGCGGAACCGCGCCTAACTTCGGCATTCTGGCCATCGGCCAGGAACGAGCGCAGCGGAAGCGTGCGCGTGGTGCTTACAAATGAGCGATGGATCGGGCGCATATTTTTGCGCCGCATCGTCCAGGCGTCGGCCACAAGTTCCTGCACGCGCCGGCGCACGTCCATGGGACTGGCATCGTGCGGCAGGGGAGCGCCAAAATTGACCGTAACAGGCCGGGGAATTTGCCTTGGCCATTTCCAAAATGAGCCGCCTTTGAAGCTGAAAATGCTGCCCCAAACCCCATCCAAACCAATGGGAATGATCGGCGCATCCACATCTTTCATGATGCGTTCGAAACCGCGGCGGAACGGCAGCATTTGCCCGATGCGGGTGATTTGGCCTTCGGCGAAAATGCCGACGATTTCACCGGCCTGAATGGCTTCGGTGGCCGCGCGCAATGATTGAATCATCTCGCGCGGGCGCATTTCAGAGGACATGGGAATCACGCCAATGAGGCGGGCAAACGGCCGTATCCACGGCAGATCATAACTGTGCTTATACATGATGAGCCGGACCGGGCGGTCCACCGACGCCAGCAGCAACATGGCGTCCACGAAAGACAAATGATTGCAGACAAACAAAGCGCCGCCGCGCTGGGGGACGTTGTCCCGTCCCATGATGCGGATTCGATAAAGCGTGCGCGTGACTGCCAGGAGCACAAAGCGCAACAGGGCATCCGGCAGCAGCCAAAAGGTATAAGCGGCGCCCACGGCCGTGAGAGCGCCGCCAAAAAGGAACAACGACTGCGGCGTCAGGTGGGCGACCCGGGCCAAAACATAATGCACCGGCCACACCAGAAAGACGCCGACGAACGACAACAGGTTGGCCGCGGCAAGCAGTTCGCCTTTTTTGGCCGGATCGGGACGATGCTGCAACAGGGCGGAAATGGGCACGATAAAAAAGCCGCCGGCAGATCCCATCACGGCGAGCCAGACGAGGGCTGAGGTCATCGAGCCGGCAAAATAAATTCCGATGCAGGTAACGGACAGTCCCGCCGCTCCGAGCGGGATAAGGCCGGTCTCAATTTTGTGGCCGGAAAGATAACCCGCGGCGGCACTGCCCACCCCAACGCCCAGGGCCAGCGCGACCGTCAACAGCCCGATTTGCGTGTCCGTGACATCGAGCGTGTAGGCGCCGTAAAAAAAGAGGTCCAGAAGCAGGAGCGAGCCCAGGAAACTGAAATACGTATTTCCCAACACGGCCAATTGCAACGGGCGATCGCCGCGTATCATGACGACTTGTTTCCAGAGATCGGCCAGGAAATTGATTCGAAAGGTTCGATCCGGGTTCGTGGGCAGCACACGTGTGACTCCCAGGCTGCATAACAAGCCGCAAATCGCCAGCGCCATGAGGATGACTCCAGACGGAAGCTGTTGTTGATGAAATCGGCCTGCCAGAACGCTCGCCATCACCGTCCCCAGGATGATGGCGACATAGGTGCCCAGTTCGAGCAATCCGTTCCCCCAGGAAAGACGCGCGAAAGGAAGTTGCTCCGGGAGCGACCCGTATTTGGACGGGCCAAAAATGGCGCTGTGGACGCCCATCAAAAACACGCATCCCAGCAGAATGTGCCAGCTATTCACGAAAAAACCGCAAAGCGCCAAAGTCATGACGAAGATTTCGAATACTTTGACCCCGGTCATAACGCTCCGTTTACTGTAACGGTCCGCCAAATGTCCGCCGGCCATCGAAAACAGAATAAACGGCAGCGAAAACAAAGCCGTCACCCATTCGCCGATCCGGAATTTTTCCTCCAAGGAAACATTCAAGCCCAGCATCATGAACACGACCAGGTTTTTGAGAAGATTATCGCTGAAGGCTCCCTGAAATTGCGTGACAAACAGGCTCCAGAACCCGCGGGTGGAACCCGGTTTCGGCGATGGCATTTCGGTGGCCGGCATATCGAAATCCTGTTTTAAATTTCGAATAGCTTACGGCAAAGAGCACCGGGGGACGCAATTGAAAAAAGTTATATTCCCTGACGTTTTTTCAATTGGTGCGCGGCGTTTGAGATTCTTAATTTGCCCCGGCACCCACAAGATCAACCCTTTAAGAATGTGAGAATGACCTCCTCGCGCATTCTTTTTTTAAGTTGTTTGCCTGCACCTAACGAGTCGGGCGGCGGCAAATACCTGCGGTTTTCAGGTAATGCGCGTTTGGAGGATTTTTGTTTTCTCAATCCAACATTTTCCGCGAGAAGTTCAATGCCCTTTGAATTTTTTATGAATGTCTTTTCTAAATTACAATTTCCGACAACCAAAACTGCTTTGCCTGGACAAGTTAAAACGCGATAGATTTCAGACAATACCAGTTTCATGTCACGAAGATATTGTCGCAGCATTCCGATTGCTCGTGGCGAAAGTTGATCGACATCGCAGATTTTATCAATAACCTTTTCAGTTAGATCGTCTTCTGCCTTAGCCCGGGCTTTGATTTCTGAACCAACGTTTGTTGAACGAAGTTGGCGAATCGTATCTGTGCTAAATCCCATCCATACTAAAGATAGCTTGTGGCCGCGCAGGTAATCAATTGCATTTAAATAGGGTGGCGAGGTAATTGCCATATCAACACTTTCGGATTCTAGGTCAAGAAAGCGGGCGTCTGCTTCTCTTACAGAGGCGGCTGGCTTGGCTTGTTCAGAGTCCTTAAAAGGGGAAGCCTTAATAATTTGGTTCAATGACTGAATGAATCGGTCGAACGGCTTCACTGGAGCAACGTCGCAGGTGCGATGCGGCCGACTATGCGAAACGTCCATGGCCAAAGATACCCCGCACTTCTTCGTGATTATAAGCCGAGAAAGCGCACACCACATTAGATTCTTCAATACAGAATCGTGTAGGCGTGAGATTGTATTCGACAGAGCTGTAAGTTGAATTCGGTTAGTTTCGTCAAACCAATATTCAACGAATCGTTGAGTCTCTTCGTTAGCACCATGCGGGAACGCTTCGGCCTCGGTTAATTGAAAGGCGTTTTCTTTGGCGCGTTCCAAAATCTCCTTACCCTTTTTTTCCAGAATTTCTGCATTAACATTGGAAACCCACGCCCCTGCGATTAGCACCGCCAGTGGATCGCGGTCGAAGCCAATCGCGTTGTGCCCGCGCAACCGGGCAGTCGCGATCGTCGTTCCAGACCCGGCCATCGGGTCGAGGACGCGGATAGGATTTCTACTATCCGGTAGCTGCCTCCAGACGATTTCTGGAGCCATTCGCGCCGGGAACGGATGTATTGTGCGAAGTTTAACCATGATTATTTCTGCTTTTCCTTTTCGTTTAAGGCTTGTCGCGTCATTGCGCCAATAACCTCAAAAATCTTTGCGGGAGTTTGGTTTAGATCGACTCCATCCGGCTGTGCGAACAGGTAGCCGGTACCTGCCAGTTGCGTCATCGCCTCACAAATTATCCGAAGTTCCGATTCAGTCTTGGTGATGTTTTTTGCGCGTCGTAACGCTGAGCGGAGCGAGCTGTACGTTACCTTCGTGTCCGGCTGTGCCGTCTGCTCTTCGGCGATGACTTCAAGAATCTCTTTATACGGCGGGGTATCTACGGTCATTTTCTCAACTTCATTTACCCAATCGTGAGATTCTTCCGGCATCTTACATTTTTGAAATAACTCGCGCAATTTGGGCAGGCCCAAGCGCTTTCTGGGAACCAGCCGTACCAGATTCGCGAGATCGCGAACACGCATCAGTGTGATGGTTTCGTGCCCTTTTTTGTGTGGGGCGTCATTGATTT
>JASHPN010000058.1 GCA_030038175.1 Verrucomicrobiia bacterium | reverse complement strand
GGGAATGGGGGGTCGAACCGGGCGAGTTTACCGTGTGGGTGGGCGGCGATTCACGGGCCGAGTTGAGTAAAAAATTCGATTTACCATAGCAATACGTTACACTCGCGCGCATGAAAATTGTACGTTATCTGGATTCAACCGGAAAAGTCTTTTACGGCGCGGAACAGCCGTCGGGCGAAACGCTCCGAATTAACGGTGATATCTTTTCGGGCTGCCGCCTGACCGCGGAACAAGCGCAAATCAAAAAGCTCCTGGCACCGGTCTTCCCCGCCGCCATTCTTTGCATCGGCTTGAACTATAAACATCACGCGGCCGAGAGTAATTTGCCGGTGCCCCAGTTTCCCGTGGTGTTTATGAAAAATCCGGGCGCTTTGCAGCATCCCGATGATCCCATCCAAATTCCCACCCGCCTGCGCAGCGACGAAGTGGATTACGAATGCGAATTGGCGGTAGTGATCGGGCGCACCTGCAAGAATGTGCGGCGGGAGCAGGCTCTCGATTGTGTGCTGGGTTATACCTGCGCCAATGACGTGAGCGCGCGCGATTGGCAAATCAAGCGCGGCGGCGGCCAGTGGTGCCGGGGAAAGTCGTTCGATACGTTTGCCCCGCTCGGGCCGTGCCTGGTCACCCGTGACGAAATCCCAAATCCAAATGCCTTGCGTATCCGCACTCTGGTGAACGGTCGGGCCGTCCAGGATTGGAATACGAATGATATGATCTTTGATGTGCCGGCGCTCATCGAGTTTTTGAGCGGTTCCACGACGTTGCTTGCCGGCACAGTGATTTTAACCGGGACACCTCACGGCGTCGGCATGGCCGCAAAACCGCCTCGCTGGCTGAAGCCCGGTGACACCGTAACCGTTGATATTGAAAAAATTGGCGCGCTGACCAATCCGGTTGTTTTGGAGCCTAACTGAAGATCTGACTGATCCGTCCGATCCGTCCGACCAAAATCATATGAGCAAACTACGCCCCGGCGGCGGTTACCGCACCACCTGCAATTTCCAAACCGCCACGCTCATCTATGACGAGTGTTCCAAGCCCATGGTATTGCGCACAGCCAAGACCGGCAGAAACGCCGGACAACAGTTCTGGGGCGGTTCCACGTACCCCGGTTGCAAAGGAACCGTGCAACTATGAACCCGCTAAAAATTTTTATGACATTCGATAGAAGAATATGGCTCTTTGGTTTTGCTTTAATAGTTGCGGCCTCTTTTGGCGTATCTGCCGCGCGAGCCTCCGACGCCGGCCTGGCGCAAACCCCGCCGATGGGCTGGAATAGCTGGAACTGTTTTCATCTGGACATCAGTGATGAAATCATTCGCGCCGAGGCCGCCGCCCTGGTCAAAAGCGGAATGAAGAATGCCGGATATGAATACGTGGTGATTGATGGAGGCTGGGAAGGATGGCACGATACCAACGGGGTCTTCCATTCCGACCCCAAAAAGTTTCCCGATATGAAGGCCCTGTGCGATTACGTCCACAGCCTGGGCCTCAAAATCGGAATTCACACCAGCCCCGGTCCCACCACTTGCGCCGGGCATGAGGCCAGTTACGGACACGAAAAACAGGACGCGGAAACGTTCGCACAATGGGGCATTGATTTCGTCAAATATGATTGGTGCAGTGGCGACAAAGTTTATCGCCCCGATCAAATGCAGGAGGTCTATAAATTTTTTTCAGACGATCTCAAGGCAACCGGCCGGCCGATTCTCTACAGCCTTTGCCAATACGGCATCCAGGATGTCTGGAAATGGGGGGCTTCCGTCGGCGGGCAGATGTGGCGGACGACTGGTGATATCTCGGACAACTACGATTCGGTGATGCTGCACGGCCTTGCCCAAAATGGCCTGGAGAAATACGCCGGCTCGGGACACTGGAATGATCCGGACATGCTTGAGATCGGCAATGGCAAACTGAACGAGGACGAGTGCCGCGCGCAAATGAGTCTATGGTGCCTGTTGGCGGCTCCGCTTTTTGCCGGCAATGATTTGACCCAAATGCGCCCGAACATGCTCGCCATTTTGACCAATCCCGAAGCGATTGCCATTGACCAGGACCCGGCTGGAGTCCAGGGCCACTGCGCCCGGCAGGAAGGGCCGACTGAGATCTGGACAAAATCGCTGGCAGGCGGAAGCACGGCCATTGGCATTTTCAATTTGAACCCGCATCCCATGACCATTACGGCGGATTTCAGGCAGTTGGACCTGCCGCGAACTGTTCAGATTCGCGATCTCTGGCGGCATCAG
This sequence comes from Verrucomicrobiia bacterium, assembly GCA_030038175.1. Classification (GTDB taxonomy): domain Bacteria; phylum Verrucomicrobiota; class Verrucomicrobiia; order Limisphaerales; family UBA11358; genus UBA11358. The sequence goes on along the minus strand of JASHPN010000058.1, from coordinate 4,417 downwards.
GACTTGGGGAAATTCCACAAAACTTTTACCGTTACCCTGCCCAGACATGGGTCGGTTCTGTTGAAGGTGGCCCGGAACTAAACATTTTGCTGCTATTCCACGGCAATTTGGCTACTCTGTCCGGCCGCACATGGCGAAGCGCATGGCGGGATAAACATTGTGGCTACAAATCCTCTTATAGAAATTCGAAGCGGCCGGGCCGCAAAAGCTGAAACGCTACGCTCCAAGGGATTGAATCCCTATCCCTCCCGGAGTCGGCGGACCCATTTTGCCAAAACCATCCTTGACCAATTCAGCAGCCTTGAAGGCCAAACGGCGACTATTGCCGGCCGATTGATGTCATGGCGCAAACAAGGCGCGCTGGCGTTTGCCCATGTCCAGGACCAAACCGGAAAGTTGCAGTTGTTTCTCCGCCGCAATCTGGTTCAGCCCACCGATGCCGCCGAAAATCGCCTTGGCTATGCCGAAACGAACCTCCTGGACATCGGAGATATCATCGAAGGCACGGGCAAGGTCGTCAGGACCGAACGCGGAGAAATTTCGATTTTGGTGGAAACGCTCCGTTTGCTCACTAAGGCGGTACGGCCGCTGCCCGATCAATGGGCCGGCTTGAAGGACCGTGAACAGGTCCTGCGCAAGCGTTACCTGGACACCACGCTTGAGTCCGCATCGTTCGAACGGTTTGGGACCATCAGCAAAATGGTGGCGGCAATCCGCTCCTTTCTCAACGCGCGCGGATTTATGGAATTTACCACGCCCATCCTGCAACCGCAGTATGGCGGCGGCACGGCAAAACCGTTCAAAACGCACGTCAATGCGCTGGGCTGCGACATGTACCTGGCCATCTCCCACGAGCTGTATTTAAAACGGCTGATTGTGGCGGGATACGACAAGGTCTATACGATTGGCCGTTATTTCCGCAATGAAGGCATTGACCGGAGCCATCATCCCGAGTTTTCAATGGTGGAAACTATGGCCGCCTACGAGAACTACGAATACAACATGAACCTCATTGAGGAAATGTTTCGGCACGTGGCCGTGACCGTCTTTGGCAAAACGGAATTTAATGTGCGGGGCCACGTGATTGATTTTGGAAAGCCGTGGCGCCGCGCCAGCATGTCCGATCTGGTGAAGGAAAAGACCGGCGTGGATTTCCGCCTTTGCAAAACGGTGGAGGACGCGAACGCAAAGCTCGCGGAAATGAAAATTGACGAGCCGCAGCCAACCATTGGTGAGGCGCTGGCCAAGGCGTTCGAAATCACCATCGAGAAGGATTTGATCCAGCCGACTTTGGTGTTTGGCCATCCCGTAGAAATTTCGCCCCTGGCCAAGCCGATGGCCGAAGATCCGCGCTTTGTCGAACGGTTCGAAATTTTCATCGCGGGAATGGAGTGCGGCGACAATTGGTCGGAACAAAACGACGCGGTGCATTTGCTCGAAACCTGGCGGAAAGCATACCGGGCGGAAGACCGCGACGCCGGCAAATTCCATACCCTGGATTTTGACTTTATTGAAGCGCTCGAATACGGCATGCCGCCGACGACCGGCATCGGCCCTGGTATTGAGCGCATGGCGATGATCTTTACGGGGCAGGAGAATATTGACGATGTGATATTCTTTCCGATGATGCGTCCGACGGTTTCGCCGTTGAACGCGGTGATTTACGGTATTCAGGAGTCGTCCATTGCGCCGGTGGAAGACCTGGCGTTGGCGTTTGAGGAATTTGAGTCGCTGTGCCGGGACGGAATTATCAAACCTCACGCCCGCAACCTGACCGTGAAGCCTCATGTGCGATTGTGGAATGCCGCCGCGGCAGGAGGCTCGCGCGCCTCCGGGCACGTCGAAATTGAAGGGTTCTTTCCGAATAGTGTCTTGCGAGTGTCCGGCTTTAAGACGGAAAACACAACGGCGGCGGACGAAAAGGAAATGCTCAAGGCGATTGAATCCTCACTCGTGCAATTTGTCCGAAAGACTTTTTCAGACTGCCAGGTAGTCGTGTCACCCGCCACCGTGATGCGACAAGGGTAGGGGAGGGAACCGGGACTGCCATCGGGCCATGAGCCTTCGTCACCGCGCTTGCGTTCTTAATTGCGTAGGAGCCGACGTGAGGAGGCTCTAACTAAAACGGTTAATGGAGGGTCGGAGAAACAAATCCAACACCCGAATTATCCACTAATCCATCTATCCATTCTTTTCGTTATCCTGACTGGCTCGATAATTAATGACACGGACCTTTTCGAGCGTCACCAGGCCGCCCTTCATCATTTCATCGAGCACGGGAAGGAACTCGTTGATTTTTTCCTCGGCGTCCACGATTTCGATAACGAGGGGAAGATCGTAAGAGAGCCGCAGGATTTTGGACGTGTGCAACCGGCTGGACTTGCCGAAGCCCGTGGGGCCGCGCAGAACGGTTGCGCCGGCCAAATGCATTTCCCGTGCCTTGAGCACGATCGCTTCGTATAGCGGTTTATGCTCCCAGCGATCGCTTTCGCCAAGGAATATGCGGAGCAACATGGCTTCATGTGGAATTTGCATATGAGTGCTGTGGAAACTAGTTTCCTTTGGTTGAGTTGACGGCCATCGCTGCCATGTAACCGAGCCATGCGGCGAGCAGGCAAAGGGTAACGGAACCTAACACGTTCAGTCCCGCATAAAGCCATTCGCCATCGCGGGCCAGATTGAGTGTTTGCAGGCTGAATGAAGAGAACGTGGTGTAACCGCCGCAGATGCCGGTCATGAAAAACATGCGACCGGTAGCGCGAACCGGCCAGCGCCCAATGGGATCCGTGAGTCCGCCGAAAAAGGCGATCAGAAAAGAGCCGGTCACGTTGATGACCAACGTGCCCATGGGGAAGGATACAAAATAGTTGGAAATAATGCCGTTAAGCCAATATCGTCCCATCGTTCCCAGCGCGCCGCCCATGGCCAGCCAAAAATAAGTCTGCAATGTCAGCATAAAACAATCCTACCAATCATTCTTGTTGTGGTAGGAGTTATCAGCCATTCGGACGTCTGTGGTCGGGCGGTTTTCCCAATTCAGGAAGGCAAACTCCATTGCCTGTCATGCATTTTACGCAAGGCGGCCGTTATTGCAATATTGAAGTTCCAAGGCTCTTAAAGGCGGGCGCAACTTGACACTGCCCCCCGGTTAAGTGTTCCAAAGTTCGTCCCAGTGACCATTGCGGCGGGCTTCGTCCAGGGCACAAAGATGTCTGAAGCCTTTTTCGGTCCAAAATTGGCCGCAACGTTTGAAACGACATTGTTTCTGCCGACACGCCGATTCCACAGCCCCTGAGCCAATCGGCCAACCCCGCTCTGCCGCCGCCTGGTAATTCATTCTGTTGCCATGTCGTTCAAAATAGCCTTGTTCTTCCCGCAGGACTTTTCCCCTGGAACCGCGCCGCCCTTTGAGCTGGGCCAGTTCCCGCAACATCTTCTTTTCCTGCCCATGTCGCAGTTGATGCAACCGAGGTTCTACCCAAAAGGCGGATTTCCCTTCCCCCCACAGCGCCTCGCCCACGCGCCATAAATGCTGGCTGGCATGGTAAAAATCCAAAAGCTCATGCGCCCCTTTCCACCGATCCTCTTTCAAATTCCAAATCCACGCCGCCCCATCGCTCAACACCAAGGTGTTCTGAGCGCGGGCCAACCCGCGATGATTCCCCTCCCAATTCAAACGCCGCCCCAGTTCCTCCGGCGAACCTTGCCAGTTGACGATCACTTTATTAGCCAGCACGCCCCGACCATTGTCGGCTTTGGCCAATTGCTCCGCACTGTAAAACACTCCGGTCTTGATTTCGTGCCATTCCACGCGGGTTTTCTGCGTCTTCTTGCGCCCCCAACCCTCCCCGCGAAAACGCGCCATCCAGCCATCCATCAACAGCACCGCCAACGAACTGGCTGCCCGTTGTGGCTCCCGTTCCGGAGGCGGCACCTTCACGCGCTCTTGGATTTGGGCTTCGGCCCGCGCTCCCACCCGCTGCGCCAGCGCCCGTAATGTTGAATCCTCCACCGCACATCCCCATTTGGCGCTCAAGGCCGCCGCTTCTTCATAGGAGCCAGTGGCCGTCACGGTAAAGGCCAACTTGTCCTCCAACGCCAAACTCAGTTGCTGGTGTGGGCTCAGCCCCCAAGACTCGCGCATCGGACAACCCCAATGCCCGTCTTGCGGGTCCTGACCATAGAAAACCGTCAGTTCAACCACCCCCGCTTCGGTTCGCATCTGCATCGGCCGCCGCCGCCGATGGGTTGCCCCCTTCCCGCTCTGGGCGAAAAACTCCGCCGTGGCGGTTGGCTTCTTCTTGCAAGCGTTGTTGGAGTCTTTGGCGCGTCCATTCGCGGCCTTCGGCCATGATTTCCTGTTCAATCTCGCGCAATGGCCGTGGCCCCGTCTGCTTTGTTTTCATCCGTTTCCTTT
>JASHPN010000057.1 GCA_030038175.1 Verrucomicrobiia bacterium | reverse complement strand
GTTTCGGAGACGAGCCTTCGCAACGCCGGCGACGAGCGCAGCCGCCGCGGACGGCAATTCGGGAATTGACCGAAAAACTTCACGGGATAAGAGTAGGTTTAAAGCGCGATGGGAAAAAGGGGAAAATGCCGGGACGTGTTGCGTGTTATACCAACAGAGCCGCGACCGTGAGGGAGCGCGTGTGCAGCCACAGAGGGGGAATCAGGCCCCGAAGAGGCGCAATAATGACTCGATGGGCAGATGCGAGATGCTGAAGATTTCGAGTCGTTGGAAGTCTTGAGAACAGAATAGGCCAGTCCCTCGCGCGAACCTGACGTTACGATTTCAATTGATGCAGGCTCAAGTGCGGGTCGTCCGCCAGATGCCTTCATAGATTTGTCTCACATTCAACAGTGGGAACACAATTGGCAGGCTGCCTGGCATTGGTTGACCTCCCCATTTCGCAAGGCACGCCCAATCGATTAGTTTGCAACTTATGTGCCAGGCACCGACTTCACGCTGTCGCGCCCCGAGTGCGACTTGTGGGCTGTCAACCTTGAACGCTGACCCACGGCTCTCCGTCTTATAAGATAACACCTCATGACGAAACTCAACGCCAGCGCGATGATCGCCGTCCTTAGCAGTTTGATTATGCCTGCCTGCTCTCGTTCGCCGGCGATATCTCCCCAGACGGCGGCGCAATTGGCGGCAGAACTGGCAAACGAACAATGCGATCGCATGTATCAGGAACGGCCCTTCAGCGCATCCCAGCACAGTGCCGTCCTGCAGGATGGAGTTTACCAATGGGGCGGTTTTGACCCGGTCGGACCGGGCGGTTATTCCGCGCTGGTCAGCTTTCCGGCACGCGGCGGGGCGCCGCACGTGGAGATTTATTTTTCATGCGACCCATTGGCCGGCCTCGACCGACCTGATCTTTCTCAGTTGCCTGGCGGTCTTTCGCCATTGCCTAAATACATCACAATCCCGGGCGCCGGGCTGCAGGAAGTTCCGCGATTTCAAAACAGATGAGCCGGATGATCCGTCCCATCCCTCCGCTCGCTGAGGGCCAGCCACGACACACACATTTTTTGTGCGGGGGTTTGGAAACAGGGAAACGAAGCTTGCATCGTTAAATTTTGAAAGGTTGAGAGGGTAAAATAGGTCTTTGAAGTAGGAAGCGCGTGTTGCGTGTTGCGTATTGCGTCAAGTATCGGGTTGAGAGGTGCGCGAAGTTGATTTGGCCGGGGCAATGCTGACACATTTTTTTTGTGTATAGGCGGGGAAACTGGAAACGAAGCCGGTTTGGACGGCGGAATACGTTGTTTTGTTGGGCTTTCGAGCGATTTTAGGGCGGCGGGGTGGAAACCTCGCCAGGTGAGGACTGGGAGAATAAGGCATCCATGTCCTGCAAGTCCTTATAGGCATCAGTCAGACCCGGGTCTTTGCCGATGATCCTTTTTAGATTGGCTTCGATGCGGTCGTGGACGGCTTTAGCTTCAGGAAAGTCGCGGTCCGTCCAAAACCGGGATTTGCCGGGGAAATAGCCAGTCTCGCGCAGAAAATAAACGCCGTAGCTGTAGGCGTCGCCCAGCGTGTCATCCAGGTCGGTGGTCTTGAAGGAACCGTCAGGCTGAAGCGTGTCATTCAGGCACCAATCGAGCATGCGCGATATTTCATCCCGGGCTTGTTGCCGGGTAGCATCATCCAACGCTGGCCAGGCGACCCGAAAGATTTTGACCGCGTCCCAATTCAAATGGTTTTCGTAATGGCCATTCATCCGGATACCCGCGGGGAAATCGAGCTGATCCAATTGCAGCAGCCGCTTCGCAATGAGATCAAGGTGGTCCACTGGCGCATGAATATCCGAAACCACATGGAAGGTCATGCCGACATCATCCATTTTCCAAATTCGGCCCTGACGATCCGCCAGCCATTGGCCCCAGCAACCGGTTGCGGGATTCTGCCAATGTTTCACAAAATTGCGGAGGGCGGCTGCCAATTGGGGATCGAAAGCATAAGGCGGATTCTTTGTCTCCACCACCAGCCGCGTTATCCCCGAAAATGTTTCGTCCAGCTCTTCGCGATTGAACACGCCCGTTTTGGTAAAATCATCATACAAATCGAAATCAAGCCGGGCGGTCAGTTTTTCCGGCGAATTGATGCAATCCAAAAACGACAGCGGGTAACGCGGCGTTCGGCCGTGCAAATGATCTTCAATTTCATCCACCGAATAATAGAGCCGAAGATACCAAACATTCATGCCCATCCCCCAACTCCCGTCGGATGCCTGCTGCTGAGTGGCCTGCTTCTGGAGTTTCCGCTGGTTGAGACTTTGCCGGAGGTCTTCAATTCGCGAGCGGGTCGCTTCGAGGTCGCTCGTAAAATTCAGGCGCCAGCGGATTTCGCGGTAGATATGCATCGAGTATTCCATGCCCTCGCCGCGGGCCTGATGGCGGTCCATTTCCTTGAGCAGTGGTTTCAATTCCGGCCCCAATTCTTTCACTCGCGAGTCACGTTGCATCGCCATATTGGCAACGTCCGAATAGAATTGCCAGGCTGCCCGGAACCGGCGCAGGCGGGATTCGCCGGGCGTAAGTGGCGGCGGAGTGAATATGTTCGCCCGATAGATTTCGCAAGCATACACCGCGCGCTCCAGTTGACTGCGATCCAGGTAAGCGACGACCGCCAGGACAAATATGCCCGCCAACAAGAACAATATCCAACGGAGGAAACGTTTGCGTCGCATTTTGGCGGTGGTCGATTTTACGTGGACGATTGAGACGTTTCAATAGTATCTGAAATAGTAAAAAAGTGTCCAGTTTTCGCGTCGGGCGGTCAATAATTGGTATATGCCTGAAATGAACGACCAGGACCTGGTCCGGGAATACGTTGACCGCAATTCGGAATCCGCCTTTGCCGAACTGGTTCATCGGCACATTAACTTCGTCTATTCAGCCGCATTTCGTTACGCCGGAAATTCTCCGGACGCCGAGGACGTCACGCAGGCGGTCTTCGTTATCCTTGCCAAAAAAGCCGCCAATCTGCGCCGGCGAGCCACCCTCACGGGCTGGCTTTATGAAACAACGCGGTTTACCGCGGCCGCCCTTTTGCGCAGCCGGATCAGGCAGCGAGTCCGGGAGCAAAATGCTTATATGCAATCCACCTTAAATGATCCGGAACCCAACGGCGTTTGGCAGCAGCTCGCTCCGATTTTGGAACAAGCGATGGGCCGCCTCAATGAAAAGGAACGCGCCCTCCTGGCGCTGCGTTTGTTCGATGGAAAAACCGCCGCTGAAACCGCCGCCCTGCTTGGCCTTCGGGAAGGCGCGGCACACAAACGGACCGCGCGCGCATTGGAAAAACTGCGGCGTTTTTTTCTCCAACGCGGCATTCATTCCTCGACGGCGCTAATTTCGGAAACAATTTCCGCCAACTCAATGCAGGCCGCGCCGGCGGCACTGGCTAAATCGGTCACAGCCTTGGCGATTGCCAGGGGTGCCGCGGCCCCGGCTTCAACCTTAACCCTCATCAAAGGAACAACGAAAATTATGGCATGGTCAAAAGTAAAAACCGCCGTCGCCGCCGGAATCACCGTGCTGTTTGCGGCCGGGACGATAACCGTGGTGTTGAGACAGATTCAAAATCATCGGCTCCCTTCCGGAATGTCGAAAATCGCGGCGGCGCCCGTTTCCACCATGCCGCCCGACCTAAAGAGCAATTTGGTGCTCTACTTTAACTTTGACTCCCAGCCGTCGGCGGACAAGCTCACCGATCTTAGCGGGCAGGGAAATAATGGCGATGCGGTTAATGTCCAATGGACTGCGGACGGCCATCGCGGCGGCGCGCTTACCCTCTCGCCTAACGACAGCCATATCCGGGTTTCAAATAATGATTCATTGAATCCGCCTCAATTCACCTTGTATGCCTGGATCAAAACCTCTCGCGCCGACCACTACTGGCGCAGGATTTTTGACAAGGGATTGTTTCACAATGAGTTCGCGCTCAGCGTTGCCGGTGATTGGACAAAATGGAATCCGCCCGCGAAATTTCGCGGTTTCATTGATTTTGAGACGCTCAAATCGGTTGCAACAAAGTCCCGGCGTTCGGTGGCGGACGGACAATGGCATCAAATCGTCGCCACGTATGACGGGCAGGACAAGCGATTGTTTGTGGACGGTCAATTGCAGGGCACAACGCATTGTCCTGATATTTCTCTTGGGAATAACCTCGACCTGGTCATTGGCGGCTTTACGGACCCGGATCCGCAAAATGATGATCCCCATGCCTCTTTCGATGGTTCGCTGGATGAAGTCATGATGTTCAATCGCGCTCTCTCGCCCGAAGAAGTCCAAAGCTTGTATCATTCTCAAAATTGACAGCGCTGCCGCTCAATGGGATGCTTGGGTTGGATAGCGACGTTAACAATATGAGCAAATTTGGCATAACGGTCTTAGTTATTATCATTTTGGCGATCGTATATTTCGCTTTCTTCCACACGCGGCATCTCGTTTATACGCGGCAGCAGACCCACGCACCACCAGAGTCCGTTACCGGGATCGGCGTTGCGCTTTTGGTGAACCACGGTGAACTTAAAATCATGGACGTCCTGCCCAACACCCCAGCCGCCCATGCCGGCCTGCACCGGGGTTTGATTATTCAGCAGATCAACGGCACAAACATCGCCGGCATGCCGCTGGCGACGTGCGCGGCCATGACCCGCGGACCGTTAGGCTCCCCGGTTCAGCTTGAAATCCTTGACCCGGCCAACAACGAAACCAGTATCGTGGATTTCACGAGAGAAAAAATTGCGTTGCCAGTTGGTAATCGCCAGATGAAGGCAAAGCCGGTCGCGCAATAATATCCTTTCCCCTACGGCGACACTGCGGATGATCCAGCCGCCGTTCCCGGCCATGGCGTGTCACGCAGGTATCGCTCGATCGCCCGTCCCAATCCTTCGCCGACGGATCCATAACCGCTGATCGTGCTGGTGCGAGCGTTCCAGGGGACCTCAAGCGTCACGGCCACGGTCTGCGGATTGCTGTGCTCATAAACCCATGGGCAGGTCAAATAATGCCACGCAGTTCGCCAATACTCGGAGTCACCCGGACCATCCCAGTGTACGCGCTCCGTCATCGTCATAGGGCCCTGAATTTCCTGGTTGGCTGCCTGAATAAACCGCTCCTGGTTCTGTATCTTTACGGAGCTCAGAAAATTAGTGGGCGTGACCCACAATTGGCATTGGGGACGCGCTCCTGAGCCCGGATCATGGATATCCACCAGCAATGCCATCCGGTTTTCTCCGACCAGGGCCGAAATGCGCTGTTCCACCGCTGCCACCTCCGGATAATGCGGCGTAGCGCTCCAATCCTCATTATGATCGTGAGGAATGCTCTGCTTGCCTCCGTCCCCGGTCGCCACCCGGTCTCCGTCCATGACCGGCACGATGAAAATTTCGTC
>JASHPN010000056.1 GCA_030038175.1 Verrucomicrobiia bacterium | reverse complement strand
ACGAAGTCCTTGGGACGGAAGGATTGTACATCGAAACTGACAACTTTGAGGCGTCATTGCGGCAGAAATTGCAGGACGTTTCCGCCATGGACCGGAAGGAACTCCAGCGGCGGGCGGCGATTATTCACGAAAGAATTGTTAAGAATTATAGCTGGAGGGAACAGACGCGACGCATGGTCGAATTTCTGGCCGGGCTTCAAATGGCCAGGCAGTCCAAACCCGGCGAGAACGTGCCGGCAACAACTCACATTTTGTAAGCGTATCGGCCGCAGTCAAATTGCCCTCACATCGCCTCCCGCAAAGCACCCGTCAAGCGGTTACAAGTTGTTCGTTAACTTCAGGCAATCCCGAATCGCCGTACTCGCAACGCACCATCATCGTTCCGCTTTTGCGGCCCCACAGGATTGACTCTTTCGCAAAGCGGCGGAGATCTCCATTCCACGGGACAGGATGAAGATTCAGCCATTGCGGCTTCCTTTCCAGTGGAATGGGATCGGTTCCAAAGCGCTTTTCAAAGTATTCCGGGAAGTTGGATTTGAACACCAATCGCTGCTCAGGCTTGAATTGTGGCGAAGGGATTCGCGCCTTTTGATATTCCAGCGCTTCCATGATTTGATCCATTTCCGGCGCGGCCTCAACGTTCCGTTGTTTGAGAAATTCCAGCACCACTCGTCCAAACTGGTCATAAAAGCCGTCGAGGTCCTGGGAAATTCGGAGAAATGAGGCCTCTTCAACGTCCCAATAGAAATCGCCGTAGTCCCGCATCATGGTGCCGCGATGTTCCCCCTCCTCAAGCATGCGTTTCACGATTTGGTCGTAATGGTCAAGTTCTCGCGCCAGCGCGGGTGCGCGATTCAAATCGAATTTCCGCTGGGCCACGTATTCGATAAATTCGCTCATCTTGATGCCCCATTTGTCGAGCATGAAGATCATCATAAAGTACGCCACCTTGAGCGAATGAAACAACATGAGCACGTAACTGAAGCGCAACGAGCGCTTCCAATCTTCCAACGGCATGGAATGAGTGGAGATGACCACATGCTCATACTCAGGCACCCAGTCCGCGGGACGAATCTGGCCATGGATCTCGGCCAGCTTGATGCGGCGCGTCGTGATGCCGAAACGTTCCCGATACGGAGCCTCTGCCATTTCGGTATTATTGAACACCTGGCAGAGATAAATAAACAATTGGTTGCTGGTGCCGGCTTCAAGCAATTCGTCCACCCCCCGCCGCCAGGATTCAGCCGTCTCTCCCGGCAAACCCAGGATCAATTCAGCATAGACCGGAATCCCTTTGCCATTGAATTGTTTCTGCAGGTTCACGTACGTGGACATCTTGATATTGTTGCGGCGAATATTCGTTAACGTTTGGATGTCATTCGATTGGCGGGCCAGCGTAATCCCCTTCTCCAACTGGTGAGAATGGAACAGCACGCCGATTTCGAAAATCTTTTCATCGGTGTTCTTGCCGAAACAAGTGCGAAATTTGTCCGGAAATCCATATCTGTCCTTGGTGGCCACGATGTGCTCGGCGATTTCCCGGTCCCGGTTGCTCATGCCGAAATTCGAATCCGCGTTGAAAACGTACGGAATCCGGTTTTTGCCCATCCATTCAATTTCCGCATAGACCTTCTCCATGTCCTTGAATTTGAATTTCCGGCTCAATCCGCCTTTTCCCCAATAGCAAAAAGTGCAGGGGAAAGGACAGCCCCGGTTGGTCTCAACGATGGCCTGAAATTGGTGTCCGCGCTCTTTGCCCCACTTCATCAAGTCATCGTATAATCCCAGCAGGTAAGGCGAGGGATATTCGGACAACTCCCGGCGGAACGGCCGTTCCACGCCGCAAAAATGGATCTCCCCGTCCTGGTCCCGGCAGGCCGTGCCGGGAATATCCCGAAAATCACGGCTCGCTAAAAGCCGCTTCAAAATATCGGCGAAAGCCTCTTCGCCTTCTGCCCGCACGGCGACGTCCACGTAGGTATGTTCTTTCATCCAATCGGCGATGCTGTGCTGCGGGGGCATCGGAACGTTTGGCCCGCCAAACACAATCAGGCAGTCAGGATATTTTTCCTTAATCGAACGCGCGATGTGGTAATTGAGCTGTTCATTCCACATGACCGATGAGAAGGCCGCCACATCCGGAGGCTCGACATACTGTTCGAGAATCTTTCGCGGGTCGTCCATATAGTAAATGAACGGCATGAACCAATAGTTGGCCTTGATTTCGGAAAACGTTTCCCCGTAGGCGCGCAGCAGTCCGGATACGAGAGGAAGATAACTAAAAGCCCCCATCCTCACGTTATATTCGTTAAAGTAAACCCGCTTCATTTCAACAGTTAATTCTTGTCATACCCATCCGCTATTGCAAGTGAATTTTCCCACAGGGCAGACGCATCTAAATTTCAATGTTTTCCGATCTGCTTTTATTAACACCGCGGCTTTAGCCCGGTGGACCAGCCATGTCAGGAAATCCGTAGCCGTTTTAACGGCTTTTGGAATGTCAATAAGCCGTTAAAACGGCTTCTTCCGCTCGACTCTGGCCCGACACCGGGCTAAAGCCCCGGTGTTAATGAGATATTTCGCTAATTTAGATGCGTCTGCCCTGAATTTTCCCAGGCAACCTCACGGGGACAGCGGATCTCCCAGAATTTTGCGGCGCAGTTTTATGCGCGCCATGGCCTCGACGTTTTCCCGTTGCGGACGGCCGAAGGTTTTTTCAACCGACGCAAGGTATCGCGGGTTGGTGAAGTATGTGTGCCACGCATTATCCCGAAATTTCAAAACCTGCGCCGAGGTGAGATGTCTGGTCGGGAGCGGCTCGCTGTCATAAGAGAGGAAGGCGTAACCACCCGGCGCTGACGGCAACTTCCAGCCGTTGGCGCGGGCCGTGTAGTAAAGCGGGCTCCCCGGCAGCGCCTGGCAGGGATACATATTGGCCATCTCGGTGTTCAACTCCAACGCCAGGTCCAGGGTTTGTTGCATCGTTTGCAACGTGTCTTCGGGACAACCGAAAATGTAATTCGAAATGACATACAAACCCGACTCTCGAACCGTCTTAATGATTTGACGGATGTTCACGTCCTGGAAACTGCCCTTCGAAACCTCCTGGCGAACCGTCACGTTTCCAGCCTCAACGCCCAGCGCGAGCCACCGGATTCCGGCCTGGCGAAATTTCTCGAGGTATTGCGGACGCACCGTGTCCACGCGGGAATAAGTCCACATCCGAAATCCCAAATCGCGCTCGGCCAAACCATTCACGAGCGGCTCAAAATAATTTTTGTTCAAAAAGAACATCTCGTCCGAGACCCGGACCGTCTTGACGCCCAGCGAGGCCAGTTTCTCAAATTCTTTGAGCATGAACGCCGGGGACCAAAAGCGCATGTTGGCCGAGTTCGCGGAAGCCACGCCATCCGTGTTATCAACCCGGTTGACAATGTTGATCATGCAAAAGTCGCACTTGAACTTGCAGCCCAGGGAGGTATAGACCGCGGCGAACGGCGTGCGCAAATCGTGGTCAAATTCGGCATGCCAGAAATGCGCCCGGTAAAGATCGAGCGGTTTATTTTTGCAGGGCAGCAGGTCCCACGCATAACCCGGCAAATCGAAGTCCATGCGGTCGTTGGGCACGACACGTTCGGGCGGATTCAACACCGGAATGCCGCCGGATTTGTGGCCGAGGCCTTTCACCTGGCCGAGGCCGGACTGCAAGTCGGTTCGCAACAGGTTTTGGATCGCATAAACCCCTTCGTTCAGCAAAACAAAATCCACTTCCGGCAGCGAGAGCACTTCCAACGGCAAAGCGCTGGTGTGCGAGCCGACAAAGCAGACTTTCGCCTCCGGATGCGCTTCTTTCAGTTTCCGCGCCAGCGCGGTGGCTCCGACCATGTTCGTCGTGCCGGAATTTGGATTTTGTCCATAGACCACAAAGCAAACCAGGCGCGCGTTTGCCTCGCCGACGCGTTGCACCGCCTGCTCCTCCGTCAGCCGTTCCGCGCCGCAATCAACAATGGCCACGCCAAAACCGTTCGCCCGGCAGGCCTGCGCCAGAAGCAGCGCCCAGGTCGGAGGCTCGATCGCCGAGAAATCCTTGCTCAGATCCTGGTAGGCGTGCGCGGATGAGTCGGCGTTGACAAACAGGACATCCAACGGGCGGTTCATAGTGTTAAATCTCGGGTTTCATTCGCCCAAACGGGATTCGCCGCCCGGGCCGGGTTCTTCCTGTCACGGTGCAATATTGCCGGCTTTGCTTATAATCAGGTCCCTCAAATCAGCCGGGGCCTATTTTTCGCTATAATAGTCCCCATATTCAACGACAATCGTGCTGCGACCGTCGTCGCGTTCCAACGCTTTTTGGTAGGCCGGAAAAATCTGTTCAGGCTCGTCCAGTCGGATGACTTCAATTCTCTGGCACATCAGGCGAAAGGCTTCTGTGAAATCACCAATGTGCTGATGCTGGGGGTGCAGCGGGCGTTCGGAGCCGATTCCAGTACGAATAATGACTTTCGGCTGGTAGCCGCCATCGGAAACGATGGGGAGCTTGTCCAAATGGTTCACGATTTGGTTGACCGCCAGCAAAAGAAAATTCCAGCGTGGGTAAATGGTGATCGGAACGTAACCCGTGAGCGCCAGGCCGGTCGAAATGCCCATTTGCATTTCTTCAGTTACGGGTAATTCCAGCAATCGGTCGCGCGGGACATTTTTCAACGTGTTCGTCATGGCCGTGCCCGGACAGGCCACGGCCTGGCCAAGAAAAATGGTTCGCTGGTCGCGCGCCAGGTAATCCATGGCGCGGCAAAGTTCGTCGGAATACTTCATGTCAGAACTGGACTCTTTTGCCCGCGCCGGCGTGGGGATATTTGGATTCGTACTTGTAATAGATCACGAGCGGATGCGCGCGGTTCTCATACGTCAGCACGGGTTGGTTCCAGGTTTCGCGCGTATTGGTGCAAACAGATTTGCCGTTGTCCTCGATAATAAACCGGATCGGCAGCTGATGGTTCGTCGAATATTTGAGGCATTCATGAAAGACGCCGGTTTCGGCGGTCATATCGCCGGCGAAACAGTGGACCCGAGCCGCCGCGCCGCGCCGTTTGAGGCTTAGCGCCACACCCACGGCCATGGGCAGGACCCCGGTGACGATGGCCGACGAAACGATGCGGTATTTCGGAAAACACAGCGACATGGATCTGCCCGCTACAATTTCCGCCTTGAGTTCCTCGCGCGGAACGCCTTTGAGCAGACACTGATAATGGCTGCGCCATGAGCAAAAAACCCAATCTTCCGGTTTGATATCCCGGAACACTTCGATCATCTGTTCTTCGTTTCCGAAATAGAGATGGACCGGCGCGCGGATTTTCCCGGCATTGAACGTCTCGGCAATTTCAGTTTCGAAAGAAATCAGTTCTTCAGCGGTCAGCGGGCAAGGTGATTCCGCGCCGCGATCCGCAAGCGGCGCCGGGACCGCGGCTGCGTCATTTTTTGCAGTTTTAATCATTAATCGTCATTTGTTCGGGCAAATTGCCGCCATAGCTTTTCCCGTTAGCCCCAAAAATGCAAGCCCATTTGAAGGCCAGGGCAGACGCATCTAAATTTCAATGTTTTCCGATCTGCTTTCATTAACACCGCGGCTTTAGCCCGGTGGACCAGCCAGGTCAAGAAATCCGTAGCCGTTTTAACGGCTTTTGGGATGTCAATAAGCCGTTAAAACGGCTTCTTCCACTCGACTCTGGCCCGACACCGGGCTAAAGCCGCGGTGTTAATGAGATATTTCCCTAATTTAGATGCGTCTGCCCTGATTTGAAGGCTCTTGAAGGCCGCGGCGCGGGCGCATCTCAGTTTTTGTTAATACCGCAACCGACTATGTCACCCCTGCGGGGTTCAGCAACCGACGTGGTATGGACGTCCGCTGGCGGATTGGAAACGCCGCAGGCGTGGCATCTTTGTAGTAAAATCAATAGGAATCTCAAGCCCCGTAGGGCCGGCATATTCTGCCCCAAAAAAACTGAGATGCGCCACCGCGGCGCGGCTTGGCCATCGTTATAAGGCATTCAGCAACCTGCCGAGACTGGCAATTTTGTCGGCTTCCAGCGACGGGTAGTTGCCGATATAACAGCCGTAGAAATGGACATGGTCGCAGACCGGAAATTTTTTGTAGTGTTCGCCGAACAATTTCCGCAGATACGGCTGGCGCAATTGATTGCCGCCGCCGGAAAGGCCCCGCCGAAATTCGACGCCGTGTTTGCGCAAGGCCGTCTCCACCCGGCCCCATAACGCCGCGTCCGGCTCGCGCAACACCAGCGTAAACGCATAATTGCTGCTGCCTTCGGCGGCAAAATCAGTCTGGTATTTCGAAGCATCCAGTTGATCGAGAAAGAGCTTCAAATTTTTCGTCCGCAGGACATTGTTGGCATCGAGACGTTTGAGTTGAGATCGGCCCAAAATACCGCCAATTTCGGTCGGGCGAACGTTATAGGCCGGAAACGCAAATATAAAATCCGGATTAAGATCGGGAAACTTTTCCTGGTATCCGCGGCGGACTTCCGGCGAAGTCGTTTCGCGCACCATTCCGTGCGAGCGCAACATGCGGACCGTTTGGTAAACTTCCGGATCATCGGCGGAAATCATCCCTCCTTCGATCGTGCTCATGTGATGGGCGTAATAGAACGAAAAATTTGACATCCACCCGATACTGCCCACTCGCCGGCCTTCGAACACCGCGCCGTGCGATTCGCACGCGTCTTCGATCAGCGGGATATTGCGCCGCGCAAGCTCGTCCACCATGCGCCGCGTGAGCGCATTATACCCCAGGATATGCGTTAAAAAGACCGCGCGGGTATCTTTGGTGACAGCATTGAGGACCTGTTCCGTGTCCATTCCCAACGTCCGCCGGTCAATGTCCACAAATACCGGTTTGAGCCCGCATTGCAGGACACTCGCGATGTCGGAAACCCATGTCAGCGGCGGCACGATGACTTCGCCCGGCCCCCGCAGCTCCTTAAGCGCCGTCATGGTCAACAGGTTTGCCGACGCGCCGGAATTGACCATGATGCTGTGCTTGACGCCGAGCCACGCGCTCCATTCCTGCTCAAATGCGGCGACGTTTTTCGAATGGGTGAGAATGGGATCGTCCTGTCGCAGGTATTCCGCAACCGCAGCCAGATCGCTGCGGTCGAAATTATTTCTCATCAATGGCCAGTTCAGATTCATGCAAAGCCTTGTTTCTCTTTTAAGAATGGATTGAGACCATGAACCGGAGCGCGGCATTCATGCCGCTTCAACATCCGACACAAAAGGGACGCCGAAGCGGCATGAATGCCGCGCTCCAAAGCCGGTTCATGGACACTGTCAATCAAGTTCATTATGCGGCTGCCTCCCGGGCCACTTCCCGGCGGCAATGATCGAGCAGAAAACCGACGCTTTCTTCAAACGAATATCGGGGCTTCCAGCCCGTCGCTTTTTCAAATTTTTCCGTCGCTGGGATCTGCAATGTCACATCCGCCGGGCGCAGCAGCGCCGGATCAACCCGCGACGGAATCGGCGTTTTGGCCAGCGATTTGAGCATCTCCAGAAACTGGCCGACGGTCATCGTTGTCCGGCCGCCGATATTATAGGCTTCGCCCGGAGTGCAATAAAGTGCCGCGTCCCAGTAAGCGCGCATCGCATCGCGCACATCAATGATGGTGCGGACGGATTCGAGATTTCCATGGACAAGTTCTTTTTGAAGGCCGCGTTCGATGCGCGCGACCTGCCTGGCAAACGAAGTGGCAAACAAATCGCCCCGGCGCGGATTCAGATACGCAAACATTCGCGTCCGGATGACCGGCATTTTGTAGGCCACAAAATAGGCATAACCGAGCAAATCCTGCGTCACCTTTGAAACGGCGTAAGGGCTGGATGGACGCATGGGAGTTTCCTCGCGGATAGGGACGTCTTTGGGGTCCACCTGGCCATAGACCTCGGAGGTGCTGCACAATTGAAAGATGGGATTGAGCCTGGCCGAGCGCACAGCCTCGAAGAGGTTGGCCGTTCCCATGATGTTATTATTCATCACGGCCAGCGGCGTTTGGAAGGACGCGCGGACATTGGCATGGGCCGCCAGATGAAAAATCGCGTCCGGCCTGGCCTTTTCGAGGGCGGCGAGCACGGAACTGAAATCCATTAAATCGCACTCATGCACCGTCACGCGCGGCCGGATTTCCGAAAGATTATCCGCCGTGCTGGTGCTGTGCCAGCGTCCCAGCCCGTGAACTTCCACGTCGGGATGGTTTTGGACAATATATTCGGCAAGGTAACTGCCGCCGGAACCGGTCATACCGGTAATCAGGGCGCGTTTGATCGCGACGTTGGTTGTGCTCATGTAATTATGGTTGAATCTGCCTTATCCGACTGACGCCAGCGGCGAGTCCGGGTTCAGTTCGCGAAATGAATCAATTTGTTGGCGCGTGCGAACCTTGTCATGGCGCGAGTAATCCTCTTCCAGGTCGTAAAAGATGATCTGGCTGCCGCCAAACTCGAACTGGAACGGGACCTGGATGAGGCGGTTCAAGCTCTTTCTGATGCGCGCATGGTGCGATGGCCGGGCAAATAACATCAGAAACCCCCCGCCTCCCGCGCCCAGCAACTTCCCGCCGATGGCTCCGGCGGCGCGCGCTTCGCGATAAATGCCATCCACCCACGAATTGGAAATCCTGGCGCTCAATTCACGTTTTGCCTGCCAGGCTTCGTGCAACAATTTGCCAAAGGCCGCCAGATCCGATTTGCTGTTCAAAATCCGGCAGCTTTCTTCAACACAATCGCCCAGGCGCTTCAGCAGCTTCGTGCGTTTCTCCATGCCATTGACAAAGGTGGAGGCCACGTCTGAAGCGGTGCGTTTGATGCCGGTGTAAAACAACATCAGGTGCCCATTTAATTCCGCCAATCGTTCGCGCGAGAGGATCATTGGCTGGACGGAAAAACCGCCATTTTGGAGAAAGTGAATCCGGTTCAGGCCGCCATACGCCGCGCACACCTGGTCCTGTGAGCCGACCGTCTCGCGCAAAACTTCCTGCTCCAGATAAATGCTTTCATTGGCAAGCTGCTTCCTGCCAACGGCCCGCCCCGCCAGCGCGTGAAGCGCGTGCAATAGCCCAACTGTGAACGACGAACTGGAACCCATGCCGCTGCGGCCAGGCAGATCGCCGTCGTGATGAATCTCAATTCCCCGGCTCACCTTTAAAAAGCGCAATGTTTCCCGGACCGATGGGTGCGCGATCTCGTCCAACTTTTGGCAGACCTCGACTTTGGAATACACTACGCGAATGCGATGCTCGAAAAACGGGGGCAGGTACCGGCACGTCAGGTAGCAATATTTATTAATGGTTGCCGCCAGCACCGATCCGCCGTGCTGGCGATACCAGGCCGGATAATCGGTCCCGCCGCCAAAAAATGAAATTCGATACGGTGTGCGGCTAATGATCATGGCTCAAAATAATTCTGGTTTTTTCGGATAAAATCGTCCGCCAGTGGAAGCGATTCCGGAGTGCCTATATCCAAAAATGGCGCGCTCGTCACGCAAACTTTCAATCGCGTCCGCCCGGCAATCAGGGCCGGAAACACGTCCGTTTCAAAACTCAGCGGCATTTTATCCGGAAACCGGTCAATCGCGGATGAACGCAGCAGGTAAACGCCCGCGCTGATGACGCCCGCGCCCGGTTGTTTTTCGTTGAAGCCGGCCAGTTCGCCCAGGGCATTTTGCGCAATCGTTCCAAAACGCGAGGCATCGGCCACCTTGACGCCCAAAATGGCCCCGGATATTTCGCGGTCGTCGAGAGATTCAGACATGGCTTTTAGCGCCACCGGCGTCAGCGAATCTCCGTTCAATACCCACCAGGCCGCCGCCCGGTCACCCGTCTGCCGGACGGCGTGCAGAAATCCTCCGGCCGTCCCGAGCGGACGGGTTTCACGAATGCAGCGAATACGCACATTTTTCACCGGTTGCGAATGAAAATACCGCTCGATGACATCGGCCAAATGCCCGGTGGACAGGATGACATCGCCAATTTTTTGCGCCGCCAGGAATCGGACCACCCATTCCAGGAACGGTTTGCCGTCCACCGGCGCCATCGGCTTGGGAACATCCGGCAGCAGATGCTCGATGCGCCTGCCAAAACCGCCCGCCAGAACGACGGCGGCATGGTTTTCGAGTGAAAGGCTCACGGCACAGGCTGCTACACGTTCGAATAAATCGAGTTCCGCAATATCGTAAAACCTTTGATGAGTTCCTGGATGCCGCGATCAAGGCTCCATTCGGGCTTGAAGCCGGCCGCGGCAATCCGGGCATTGCTGACAATGTAGTCGCGTTTGTCCGGGTCTTCCCCAATCGGCGCTTCCACAAAAACAAATTTGGGCAAATGCTTTTGAATGACCGCGCACAGTTCAAGTTTGGAGAGATTCGCATCGTCCAGGCCGACGTTATAGCACTGGCCCTTCATTTTATCGAAATGCGCGATGCCGTGCAGCAGGGCGCGCGTGACGTCGCGAATATGAATGTAATTGCGCTTGAAATGCCCTTCAAAAACCACGACCGCCCGGTCATACACGGCGCGATAGACAAAATCGTTGACCAGCAGGTCAATCCTCATTCGGGGGGACATGCCAAAGACCGTGGCGAGGCGAAAACTGAGGCTGTTTTCGCGCGCCAGGACGGCTTCCTCGGCCTTGACTTTGGTAATGCCATAAGTGGAAAGCGGACGCAGCGGGGAATCTTCCGTGCAAAATTTTCCCTTTTCACCAATGCCATAACCGCTGTTGGTGACCGGCATGATAACCCATTGTTGTTTCCCGGCGAGGCGGCAAATCATTTCAACCGCGTCCTGGTTGGTCGTCCGCGTGGCCAGGGCGTCGGTGTTGCACAACGGAACTCCCACGAGCGCCGCCAGGGGGATAATCAAATCGGCTTTGGCCGCCAGCGGTTTTACCAGGGCTTCGTCCCGGCAATCGCCGCGGACCACTTTAAAATTTTCATACTGGCAGCATTCCAGCAGGCTGTTTTGGTTGAAATAAAAATTATCGAGGACGGTGACTTCGTGCCCGAGAGAAAGGAGCGTCGGCGCCAAAACCGAGCCCAAATACCCGGCGCCGCCGGTAATGAAGATTTTCATACAGTCCGGCCATGCTAAAGGTTGTGCCCCCGGTCCGGCAAATCCAATTGTAAAATTCGGAGCGCGGCTGTGTCCCGCTCCGGGCGGGACCAGCCGCAGCACGCTGCCGGCAAGATGTCTTGCCTATGTCCAGGGCTCAACGCGTTGCAAACTGCTGCGGCTGATCCCGCAGACACGACAAAGCCGCGCTCCAATCCGGATATTTTCGGAGCGCGGCTGTGTCCCGCTCCGGGCGGGACCAGCCGCAGCACGCTGCCGGCAAGATGTCTCGCCTATGTCCAGGGCTCAACGCGTTGCAAACTGCTGCGGCTGATCCCGCAGACACGACAAAGCCGCGCTCCAATCCGGATATTTTCGGAGCGCGGCTGTGTCCCGCTCCGAGCGGGACCAACCGCAGCACGCTGCCGGCAAGATGTCTTGCCTATGTCCAGGGCTCAACGCGTTGCAAACTGCTGCGGCTGATCCCGCAGACACGACAAAGCCGCGCTCCAATCCGGATATTTTCGGAGCGCGGCTGTGTCCCGCTCCGGGCGGGACCAGCCGCAGCACGCTGCCGGCAAGATGTCTC
>JASHPN010000055.1 GCA_030038175.1 Verrucomicrobiia bacterium | reverse complement strand
ATTGCGCTGGAATCTAAAAGAAAAGTGCAGGCAAACGACATGCTGGATTATCTACACGCAGCGCAGGCATTGCCTTATTGCGACGCTTTATTTTGCGATAATTTCATGTCTCAGAAGATGCGAAACAAGCCGCTTCAATTCGGCGAACTTTATGATACCGAGATTGGAAGTCGGCCCGAGGAAATACTCCGGTATTTGAACGGCCTTACCTGATGAGCGTATTCACTCTGGCGTTTTCAAATTCTTCAATTCTGCTGTCGCGTCAATGTGTTCGGCAAAACTATTACATCCCGTAGCCAGACATTTTTCAAAGTAATCAGTGGCGGTGATTTTGTCGCCTTCGAGTAGTCGTTTTGATCCGGCGACAAAATATGCTTGGCAGCATTGCTCGTCAGTTTGCTCTTCCGAGTTTTCAGCCGCTTTGAAAAGTTCGGGTTCAGCAATGTGTCCCGTGAGAAAACTGCCAATTGTTAACGGCCAATTATCCGGCGTTTCGGCTTTACGAGCATCCAAATATGCCTGTAATTCTGTTGTCGCAGCGCCTTCTTCACCCAGTCGCGCTCGTGCGAGCCAGATATTGATATGGCAATAATCTTGAACCTGAACATTTGGATTCAGTTCAGAGGACATACGAAAATCAGCCAGAGCATCCGCGAATTTTTGTAAATCGTAACGGACGTCTCCTCTGCCGGCATACGCAACCGCATCATTTGGATTCAATGCTATGACGTTATTGTAATCAGCCATAGCACCATCCAAGTCACCGTTACACTTCTTCAGAGCGCCCCGCAAAATGTAGAGTTCTGTGACATCTGGTTTGATTTCAATAGCTTTATTGCAATCGGCTAATGCCCCGTCCAAATTGCAATCGTGTTGCTCCAAAATGCTGCGTCGGGCGTAGGCGGAAGCTAATGGAAGTTGGATGTTCGGATAATTTTGGTCGGCGGCCTTTTGAAACCATTTTATAGACTCTGTGTAATCTATTGCCACGCTGCACACGGTGTTCGTATAGCCCGTGCAATAGAGATTGCCCAAATCGAATTGCGCTTCGGCATCGCCGTTTTCTGCTTTGGCTTTTTCGATTTCAACAAGGTTCACATCTGCGATGGGGACTGTTTTCAACAAAGGTGAGTTCGTATTTACCAGCGAATAGCCTAACGCAGTCATGCGACTTTGGATCATCTGGTTTTCTCTGCTTCGTTGCGCCGATTGAGCGAACATCCCTAAAAGCACTGTTTGGCCAACGGTGTTACCTTGCACTGAATAGCCTCCCGCATTTACCATTGCATCGTATTGGCAGGCAGCTAAATCGCGCTCGGTTTGTTCGGCGCTGACTCCCGGCTGATACCACGCCGTGTTTGAAGGATGGCCAGCGGGTGGTTCGGAAGAGCATCCCGAAAGAAAAACAATGGGAATGATTGATAAAAGTATCAAAAAGGGTTTTGTTTTCATACACAGATGCTAAAGAGATTCAACTTTATTTGTTTTGGTTGTCCAGCCCAAAAAGTGGCCGGTTCGTGTAAGGTGTATGGCCGCAGTTGTTTTCAAAACTAGAAACGGGGAAAATTCCGCAATAATACGGCATCGTTGGTTCAAAATCTCTCATTTTCTGTTAAAAAAACATGGTTGTTTTTTTAACAGCATCAGCGCATCTTTGAACTCGTGAATTTGGCACAAGCCATAATGAAGCGCATCCGGCACCACGGCCAGCCGTGGGTGTTCACGCCGAAGGATTTTCTTGATCTGGGCACGCCCCACGCCGTGGGCATGACGTTGTTGCGACTGGTGCGGAACAACGGTATCCGGCGGCTGGCACGTGGCCTTTATGATTCGCCCAAAAAACATCCGGTGTTGGGCTTGCTATCTCCTCCCGTGGAGGCAATCGCCGAAGCTCTGGCCGGTCGCGACGGCACGCGCATTCAGCCATCCGGCGCATACGCGGCCAATTTGTTGCATTTATCAGAACAAGTGCCCGCCAAAATTGTATATCACACGGACGGCGCTTCCCGGCAGGTGCGTGTAGGGGGGCAAACCATCATTCTGAAACATGCTGCACCGAGCCGGTTGCGCGCTCACAACCGCATGAGCGGGTTGGTCATTCGGGCGTTGCGCTACCTGGGCAAAACGTTCATTACGGAAGACCGGGTAAAGCAACTGCAAAGGCTTTTGTCGTCAAAAGACCGGCGACAGTTGCTCAAAGATTTGCCGTCGGCTCCGGTGTGGATGCACGGACATTTGCGGGCCATCGCCGGGAAAGAATTAAAGCGATGAACACTTTTGCAGAATTACCGGCAAAAGAACGCGCCGATTTTTTGCGCGAAGTATCCGCCCGCCTCGACCTGCTGCCAATCATCGTAGAAAAGGATTTTTGGGTGTGCTGGATGTTACAACATATTTTCCAATCTTCACAAGCAGGAGCGCACCTGGTTTTCAAAGGCGGTACGTCGTTGTCCAAAGTATTCAGTGCAATCAAACGATTCTCCGAAGATATTGACCTCTCGATAGGCCCGGAGCTTTTGGGCTGGAAGGAATCAGATTTGGATGACGCGCCATCGCCATCACAACGGCGTAAGCGTGTGGAAAAGTTGGAAGTTGTCTGTATTGCATGGGTCCAGAAAGATTTTCAGCAGGAACTGGAAAAGAACATTCGGGACGCGCTTGGAAAAAAGTCAGGCGGCGAATGGTTGAGCTATCAATTCGACGCAGCATCAAAATCGCCGATGCTGTTGTTTAATTACCCGGCGGCGCTGCCGTCACCGGGCGGTTACATCCAGCCATTTGTGAAAGTTGAATTTGGTTCATTGACCGACCAACGGCCTAAAGGTGTTCACGTTGTTAAACCAATGCTCGCGGATGTCGTCCCTTCCAAGTTTGAGGATTTCCAAGTCGAGGTCGTGGCGCTGGAAGTGGAACGCACATTTTGGGAAAAAGCAACCATTCTGCACACGGAGCATCATCGTCCCGCTGATCAACCTATTCGTGAAAGATTCGCTCGTCACTACTCGGATGTGGCGGCGCTTTGGCAACATCCGGCACGCACGGCGGCATTGGCTCGACTCGATTTGCTGGAACGTGTGGTGAAACACAAGAGCCGGTTTTTCGCCTCCAATTGGGCGAATTACGAAGCGGCGAAACCGGGCAGCTTGAGATTGCTGCCGCCGTCTCATCGCGAGGCCGATTTGGCGCAGGACTATGAGCGGATGCAGGCATTATTTTTGTCCAAGCCGCCAGCGTTCAAAGAGGTACTCGATGTGCTGGGAGAAGCGGAACGCAATATCAATCGAAAGTAATTGCGCCGTGAAAATGCCAGCAGGATTGCCAGCAAACACCCCTCTTTACGTGTTAGTTCCAGTTAGCGGACAGTGGCTCCATTGTAACGCCTGGGTAACGGCTTGACAGAAAACCCAAATAATTTATGTTCAAAACATCAGCGATAAAATAAACGCTTGGTTTCGAGTGGTTTGTGGCAGGAGTTGCCCAGCCGATTCCGCCCCCAGCCACCATCTCTAAGTGATGGATTTCCAATGGCTTACAAGGCGGAATGAAAAATTGCCAGTGAAATAGGCGATTCAATCAGTTCAATCGCTTAACAAGCTGAGAGCAGTGGGCCAGCAACCCACGCGCAAGTTAACGCTGAGGCAACGGTCTGATTCACATTCCCGAAAGACAGTCGGCGGAATCAGCACCTGGCGAAACAGGCGGGGCAGCACGCTTTCGGCCCCGCACAAAATCAGATAGTGCAATGGCGAAGTGTCGGAAACGACGACACTCACGAGCGGGAGAGAATTTTTTCCAGCGTGGCGTTGTCAGCGGCAAGGTCGGCAGGAGAATAGTTCAGCGGGACGCCGCGTTCGGTCAGAAAGTTCTCTGTCTGCCAATAGTCCAAGCCCAGCATCGCGCCTACCTGCCGCTGTGAGAGGCGTCCGGCTCGATACCCTTCCACCGCAGCGTCTTCCAGGACACTACGGCCCACTGCCTCCGGGGTTTCTCCCCACTGCCGGGCGACTTGATCGGGCATTTCAACTGTGACTTGCATAGGCAAGAATATCGGCCAAATCCGGCCGAAAGCCAAGCGGGGAAAGCGGTTCAAAATGCCAGCAACATTGCCAGCAAATACCCTCCTTAACTTGTTAATTCCTGTTACCGCGAGTAGCTCCATTGTAGCGCCTGGGTAACGGCTTGACAGAAAATGCAGATAATTTATGTTCAAAATATCAGTGATGAAATAAACGCTTGATTTCGAGTGGTTTGCGGACAGGAGCGGCCCAGCCGATTCCGCCCCCGGGCCAGTCAGCCAGCCTTTCAGGCTGTGAAGGTGGCTGACGGCGGGCTGATGATTCCAATGAACGGGTACCACTACGTTTATACGCTCCAATTAAGTTCGGTAAATTCTCTCATATGTCAATGAAACGAAATTTGCTTCGATGGCCCGGCGGAAAAATGTTCCTGGCGTTTTGGTTGTCGCTGGTGCTGCTTGCGGGCGGAGCGGCTTCGGCGCGAGGGAATGGCGGCGCCAAAGCCGCAAGCGTTCGCGAAAACTCCGATTTCCCTTTTCAAAAAGCGGAACCGGCGACTCACCCCTACATGGGCTGGAGCAGTTGGAGTTCGATGCGGCGCCAGGTCACGGCGGCGAAGATCGAGGATCAGGCCCGGGTACTGGCGGCGCGGTTGAAACCGTACGGCTACACGTACGTCAACATTGATTCGGGGTGGTGCAACGGATATGACACGAATAGACAGATATATCCGAACCATTTTGACGCCTATGGCAGGCCATTGGCCAATCCCTACGAATTTCCGGGCGGCATTGCCGCCGTGGCCGCCTATGTGCATTCCCTGGGATTGAAATTTGGCATTTACCTGACGCCGGGGTTGAAGGCGCCGGTTTGGGAAGCCAATTGCCGGATTTTTGGAACCTCCAATACCGTTCGGCAAATTGCCGATCCGTCGCGCTGGGGCAGCAAATTTCCTCACACCGGGCCACAGGCCTTTCGCGGCAGCTACGCGATTGATTACAGCAAACCCGGGGCGCAGGCGTATATCCAGAGTGAAGCGGATTTGTTCGCCTCGTGGGGCGTGGATTTTCTTAAGCTGGATTGGAGCGGAGTGCGCGGGGGCGCGCAGCCGGTGGACGATCGCGCCGAGGTCGAGCACTGGGCCATGGCGCTGAAGAGAACCGGCCGTCCGATCTGGCTGGAGCTTTCGGGAGGACAGGATGTCCACTATGCAGATTTCTGGACAAAATATGCCAACGGCTGCCGGATTGATGGAGACCTTGAAGTGAATCTGCCCTATTTAACAAGTTGGCGGCATATCCTGGCCCGGTTCCGGGACGCGCCAAAATGGGCGAGCTATGCCGGCCCCGGTTATTGGAATGACCTGGACTC
>JASHPN010000054.1 GCA_030038175.1 Verrucomicrobiia bacterium | reverse complement strand
TTTATGCAAAGATATTGGCAAACGTGTTTTATGACAACGTGCAGGACATGACGATCAAGGTCGGCCCCGATGGGATGTATCATACTTCCACCAGGGGCGCTTCCAACTGGGGTATCTATAACGGTTTTGGCAGTTACCGCACCAACTTTGCTTTGTATTATAGAACGTCCTGGTCGCGCGACATGGGCCGCAGCCTTCAGGAACTGACCGAACTGGGTTACACCAACCAGGCCCTTCTCTGCGCGGACTATTGCCTGCGAACGGCGAAACTTTGGGAAAAACCAGCGAATAAGTTTCATGGTCAACTTCTCCCGCCGCACTGGGGTCGGGTTGCCAACCGCCCGCAAGCTGCGCCGCCTTTTGAAAACGACGGGCAGGGCCTGGTAACCCTGTTCCTCTATCAACTTTGGCAGCGTCTTCCAAACCGCGATGAATGGCTTCGCGCCCGATGGCCGGACATCAAGGACGCCGGCGATTGGATTTTATGGCAATTCGAGCACCCCGAAATTTCAGGAGCAAAAAATGGCGTCCTTCATACCACCGGCGAATCCGCCGCGATGGACGGATATTCCGTCTATCCCGACTGCGTTTGCATGGATGCGCTTCGGGCGCTGGCACAAATGGCTGATTCCATCGGAGAAACCAACTCCTCCAAACAATGGCGCAGCCGCGCCGACGAAATGCAGGCGGCCATCTCCAGACAATACATCATCAACGACCCGAAATATGGCCGTGTTTGGACGCTTCATTACGCCGGCCTGCAGAAAAACACCGTGCTGGGACCTTTAATCTTTTTGGCGGATGACCAGGGCTTCGCGCCGCAGGACGACGATCCCAACTGGCGTCCGCTGAACGAAGCCGCTTTTCAGCGGTCCCTTGACTCAACCCGGCCCTTTGGGTTCTACCCCTCGGGAATAGGCTACGGCCAGGCATTTGCCACCGAATCCGCCCTGCTTCTGGACCAAATGCATGACGCCACGGTGATGCTGAACTGGGCGGCAAAGCAAATTTATGACCCGCGATTGGATTCGTTCCATTCGTTCATTGTGCCGGAAGCGTGCGACATTGATCCAACGGGACATTATTGGTATCGAATCGGCGACCTGGGAAACGGCGTGCAGGAGGCAGAGATTGTCAAAACGTTGCGCCTGGTGATTGGCGTGGACGATACGCAACCGAATCGTCTGCAATTTTATCCGCGAATGCCTGATGACTGGAACGAAATCGCCGTGGCAAAATATCCAGTGTTGTTCGAGCGCGACGGCAAAATCGCGACGGCATATTTGCGTTACCAACTGAAGCGCTCCGGCGACAGAATGAACCTGAAAATTAGTTCCAACCAGAAACTGGGTCCGGTTGCCGTGCGCCTGGGCCCGTTTGAAAAAAGACCCGCCGCGTCGAATGTTCGCGTCAACGAAAGAATCCCGGCGCAAACCTCCATCGAACACAGCGGCGATTCGTGGTGGGTAAGGTTTACCATGCCGGTTGGAGAATAAGGCGGAGTCCAGGCCGGGTCCGGCATCCCCAGCCATCGTTAGCACTGAGGCCATCCGTGGTTAAACTTCTGCCTTTATTGCGTTCGCTGAGGTTCCGGCGGCTTTTTGGCCGGGCGACGATATTGCAACGCCTGCACGATAATTCCGAAAATGAGAAGGGCAATGAATAAAATCTCTTTGTTGGAATGGTTCAGCGGCACGTTTTGAGAAATCGCCGTGGCTCCGGCAAGGGATGACAGAAGAATTAAAGCCGGGTTGAGCAGGATCATGGTCAAAATGGAGCCGATAATCCCGCCAATGACATAGGCAATCCACCAGATCGCGGGTTGATGATTGTGAAACTCCGCCACGGCAAGGGCCGAAAGAAAGTAGCCTCCCGCGAAAAATCCGGCGATGCCCACGACCAGGCGCTGTAGAAAAATCGCGAGAATCGCGCCAATCACGCCCACGCCCGCGCCAATCAAGAAGATCACCAATTGAGATTGTCCCTGAAAGAGGCTGCTCGCCACGTTGAATCCGACGATAAAACCGATACAACCGACAAACAGCCAAAACAGCCGTCGCCCAAACAGCAGCAAGAGGGCGCCGGCGAGAATGTCAATCCATTGAGTATTATTCATAACCTTGGCAGCGACAAACTAAACTCGTGGGGCGTTTTTTTCAACAAATACCATCGGACTGGTCGGAGCGCGGCCCCGCAGGGGCGGGGCCGCTTCATCGTACGGCAACCTGAACTCCAATGCATTCGGTCATCTCGCAACGTTGTGCGGTGACGCGACCTAAAGGTCGCGCTCTGATAACGTCGCCCGACGGCTGTACTGATACTCTGCATTAGTCGTTTAACTTGATTTGCCTGAGGGTCCAGCTATACTGGGGTACATTTTGAAGGGACAGCCATGAGGACGAAAAAACTGATTCGAATTTGTATTGTCGCGTGCGCGCTTCATTTTGAAATTGTATCCCTGAAGGCAAACACGGTTTTCTGGACGGGCGCCGCGGATGGCGTGTCCTGGAATAACGCCGGCAATTGGTCAAACAGTGTTCCGCCCACGGCGGCCGACAGCGCCGTCATCTCGGGAGTCAGCCCGAGCATAGACATCACGCTCGGCAGCAATGTCACGGTGCAAAGTGTCCAGTGCAGCGCGTCTTTAAATCTCTCGGCGGGCGGCCTGACGCTGACGCAGGGAGCGTCACAGGTAAATGGCAATCTCACCGTCGGCTCAGGTGAATCGTTGAGCGCAAGCGGCAGCGGCACGAGTTTTGTTTGTCCGGGCCAGACGATCGCGGATGACGGCAATTTTTCCGTCAGCGGCGGCGCAACCGTCACGCTGCCGGGGCTCTTGAATTACAACAAATCCTGCAATGGCGCCAATTGGATGGTGACGGGCGCCGATACTGTGCTGTCGCTGCCCGGCTTGACCAATATGACCGGCGCCGCGTGCAACTCCCCGGTCATTCAGGTCACTGCCGGCAGCCAGTTGCAGGCGACTAACCTCCTCAATCTCGCAGTCCCCCTCCTCTCGCTGCTGGTGGACGGAGCAGGCAGCCTGGCGAACTTGCCGGCCCTCCAGACCTGCACCGACGGCGGTAGCGGCAGTGGCGTGTCGTTCACCGCGCAGAACGGCGGCGAGATATTTATTCCGCAACTCACCAACGCGCCGTCACTGGCGGTCGCCATCACCTCGGGCGGAACGATGTCCACGGCGCAATTCCAGCAAGTGGATGGAATCACGTTGTCCGGCGCTTCGGCCAACTTCAATCATTTGAATACGCTCTTCGGCCAAAGCAGCGTCGCGGGCGTAACTCAAAGTTTTCCGGCGGTTACCAATTTCACGGATGCCAATATCACCGTGAGTGGCGGCGCGGTGGTGACGTTTCCCATTTTGCAGAATTACTCTAAAAACTGCGATGGAGACAATTGGACCGTAACCGACGCTGGCAGCGTCCTGTCCTTCCCACTATTGACGAACTTAACCGGCCAGGCCTGCAGTTATCCGGTGATTCAGGCGTTGGCCGGCGGC
>JASHPN010000053.1 GCA_030038175.1 Verrucomicrobiia bacterium | reverse complement strand
TTCCGGCGCATTCGAAGGTGCTGGAACAAAATCTCGCCACGGCGTAAGGACATTGGGCTGGCCCTAACGGGGACGCACTTGTCGGAGCACGCCTGTGTCCCGTCCGCGGGACCAGTCGCCGCTGCGAAAACTCAGATTGTCGCACGATTTTCCGGTCGTCCAAGGTTTGCCTCGTTGCTGCCAAGGAACCATTCATGCAACTGCCTTGGATTCAAGGTGATATACGAATTTAGGTGATTCCTTGACAACCAAAACGAAATCTTAATTTCGTTGGAGTCTGGGGCTGGTGCTTTCGCACACAGTCGCGCTCCGCCGGAGCGCGACTGCTTGCCGCGCCACAGCGAAGCGACGGCGGGTGTTCCGTCCGCGGAACCAGTCGCAGCGCGTAGTCATTTTAAAAGAACCAGGATTCCGATTGTCCAAGGTTTACCTCACCGCTGCGACTGGTCTCCGACACAGTCGCGCTCCGAACCTCGTCATTGTTTTAGTTTCCGTTTTCAATGCGCGCCGTTTTCGGTAGAGTTGTTCGGGAATGAAACACTCAGTTATTCATTCGCGTCGAGCCGGAGGCCTTTCCCGGATCGGGGAAGCGTCCTGCGTTTGCATTTTGGCCATGGCGCTTTCGGCGATGGGCGCCGACGTGTCCGGCGTCAAATACGGGCCGCCCGGGTCGTGGGTGAAACCTCAATTTTTCAGCCAATCCTTCGGTGAACCTTCCGATTCCAGCGCCGACGAGCGTGTGCTCCTGCAGGAACAACAATACAACGCGGCTCAGAATGAAATGTTTTTTCATTCCGACCGGCAAATTCTCACGACTGCCGGAGAGCAGAATGGGTCCACCATCACGGTTGATTTTAATCCGGCTTACCAGACGTTGACCTTTCATTGGGTGCGCCTTTGGCGCGGGCCGCAGCATCTGGACCGGCTTGACACGAACAAA
The DNA here is from genome assembly GCA_030038175.1 of Verrucomicrobiia bacterium. Taxonomy (GTDB): domain Bacteria; phylum Verrucomicrobiota; class Verrucomicrobiia; order Limisphaerales; family UBA11358; genus UBA11358. The sequence continues at coordinate 1,777 of JASHPN010000053.1, read as the reverse complement.
GTCGAAGTGTTGCAACAGGAGAAAGACCTGGACCAGTTGCTTTTGAACGGGGAACAATCCGCGGTCCTTGTGCTGGATGATGTTCGCGTCGGTGACGTTATTGATTATGCCTATTCGATCACAGGCGAAAATCCTGTTTCCGCCGGCCATTTTTCCGCCGTCGTTCCCGTGGAGATGGAGGAGCCGGCCGGCCGTCTGCTGACGCGCGTGCTCTGGCCGCGGCTGAAACCTCTCTACGCAAAACCGCACGACTGCGCCGTTCGCCCGGTGACGGTGGTGGGCCAGGAGACGGTTGAATATACCTGGGACATCGAACCGGCGCCCGGCATCACCCTCGAAGATTCCCTGCCAAACTGGTGCGATCCGGAACAGTGGGTGCAATTGAGCGATTTTAGCTCCTGGGCGGAGGTAAACCAATGGGCGATGGCGCTCTTCCAGGTTCAATCGCCTTTTTCCGCGGACCTGGCCCGAAAAATTGCCGAATGGAAACAGTTGGAGGATCCGGAGCAGGAAACGCTGGCGGCGCTGCGGTTTGTCCAGGAGGACGTGCGTTATTTCGGGATAGAAATGGGCACGAGCGCCGAAAGGCCTACCGACCCGTCCACGGTGTTCGCGCGGCGCTTTGGTGATTGCAAAGATAAATCATTGCTGTTCGTTTCGATTCTGCGCGCTTTGGGAATCGAGGCCTGGCCGGTTTTGGTGAACGCGACGTTCGAGCGCGGGATTGCGGATTGGGCGCCTTCGGCCGCCGCCTTTGACCATTGCATTGCGGAAGTCCAGTGCAATGGCCTGGTGTATTGGCTGGATCCCACCATGAACTATCAGCGCGGGCCGCTGGCGGCCCACTATCTGCCGCCGTACGGTTACGGCCTTGTGATCGCCCCGCGCACGACCGGATTGACCCCCATCCCGCAAAATACCGGTTTGCCCATGACCACGACGACGGAATATTTTCAAATCGGAAGAACTTCCGAACCGTCTGAGTTGAAGGTCGTCACCGTGGCGGAAGGCCGCGACGCGGACATTTTTCGGGAACTTTTTGCCACGACCAAGCTTGGCGATATCCAATCGGTTGATGCGCATTTTTACTCGGAATTTTATCCTGGAATCAAAATGTCCGCGCCCATTGTCACGCAGGACGATGAGGAGCAGGACACGTTTCAAATCACGGAGTTTTACACGATTGACAAAATCTGGACCCAATCGGGCAGCGGCAAAAAGTTCGAGTGCTCGTTTTACGCGCCAACGATGGACGCTTTATTTAGAAAGCCGGTGAATACCGACCGCAAATATCCTTTGGGAATAGATTTTCCGCGGCACCAAATCCTGCGGACGGACGTAACCCTCCCCGATAACGTGTCTTTCGGCGACGCCACCAAGACAATTTCCGATGCTGCATTTACTTTCCGAAAGGACAGGCGGTGCGGTGGACGCAGGATGGTATTGAAATACGAGTATGAGTCATTGTCGGATTCCCTTTCGCCCGACGAGGTTGCCGATCATCTCCAAAAACTCGATGAATGTTCACAGTTATTGGGTGAAACCGTATATTCACGGTGACCGGTTTTTTAATAGAGAAATGACTTCTTCATCCTCGGTTTGCGAAAACTCCTCATAGAATTGGCCGACGGCTTCAAAATCCGGTTCCACCGACAGCACCTCCACGGCGTCAGCGGCCCGGCGCAAGCGTTCCGCGGCGTTCGGGGACGCGACCGGCACGGCAATTACGATTCGCCGAGCGCGTTGTGCGCGGGCAGAAATGGCCGCCGCCTCGGCC
>JASHPN010000052.1 GCA_030038175.1 Verrucomicrobiia bacterium | reverse complement strand
AAAGGAAAGCGTTGCCAACTGGACTGAGTTGTTAAACCACGAAACACACGAAAATCCGACTTCAGGCCTGCGAAGCGGCGCCGGCAATTCCGCAATCCGCAATCCGCATTCGCGCTGCTTTGCCCTTTTCCGTTACCTTTCTTTATGTTTCATTTCCGCCCATGAAATTCATCGCTGCGGCGTTTATGCTGACCATCGCGCCTTGCCTGGCGCAGACTGTTGTTTCGCCGGAAGTCCACTCGGATGGCTCGGTCACGTTTCGATTGCTCGCGCCCAAAGCCCATCAGGTCCAGTTACACTGCGAAGGTGTGCCGGACACCGACCTGACAAAACAGACCAACGGCGTCTGGACATTCACAACGAAGTCGCTTGAGCCGGACATTTATACCTATACATTCGACATGGACGGTGTGCGGATGATTGATCCCCGCGACCCATTCATCCAATACAACCTGCTGGGTAGCGTCAGCCAGGTGGAAGTGCCCGGACCGGCATCGTTGCCGTGGCAGATCGCCGCCGTGCCCCATGGCGTTCTTCATCGCCATTTCTTCCACTCCGCCGTCGCCGGCGACGACCGGGATTTCGTCGTCTATACGCCGCCCGGATATAATCCCCGCGCCCACAAACGCTATCCCGTCCTCTATTTGCTGCACGGGTTCAGCGACGACACCAGCGCGTGGGTCCAGGCCGGGCGCGCAAACGTCATTCTCGATAATCTCATCGCGCGCAAACAAGCCGTGCCCATGCTTGTGGTCATGCCGCTCGGTTATGGAACTATGGAAGCATTAAGCGCCCCCGACAGCGACACCAACGTCATGCAGCGCAGCCTCGAACTATTTTCCGAATCGCTGCTTACCGAAGTCATTCCGCAGGTGCAAAAGGAGTACTGCGTCATCGCCAACCGCCGTTCCCGCGCGATTGCCGGGCTGTCCATGGGCGGCAAGGAAGCGCTCGTCGTCGGCTTGAATCACCCGGACCAATTTGCGTGGATCGGCGCATTCAGTTTCGGGCGCGTTACCAATACGGCTTCTCTATTTCCGAACCTCGATGCCCGCGCGAACCAACAGTTGCGTTTGCTGTGGATTGGCTGCGGCAACCGCGACAAATTGCTCGCACCCAACCGCCAATTCTGCGACTGGCTCACCAGCCAGGGCATTCATTACACCTGGGTCGAAAAACCCGGCCTGCACAGCTACCGCGTCTGGCGGCGTGATTTGGCTGATTTTGTGCCATTGCTGTTTCATTGATCGCTGATGACACAGCGCGGCTGACGCCGCAACCGAAAGGAGCGCGGACAGCTTTGTCCGCGCGAACAAGGCTGTCCGCGTTCCTCAATGCCGCCTCCGACTACACATTTTTTTTGTGCTTAGGGAGCGCCGAGAGGAAACGAACTGTAAGTTATTTATTATTAATGCTTTAACACTGTTCTAAATTTTGCGATTCGTTGCCATGGGTGGAAGCGGGAAAAATGGGTTTTTGTTTCAGTTCTGAGATCGTCCCGAAAGCACAGGCGGGACGCACTGCGCCACTAATAGCCATGGCTTCGTGCCAATTCGTGCAATTCGTGTCGCTCGTTTCCCCGTTGCCAAACCCACGCACAAGAAATGTGCGTGTCACGCCCGCCCGCCGTAGTCTCGCGCGAAGGCCGGGTTCGACGTTTTCCGGTGCTTCCCATTTAACAATTTAACCTTTTTAACCCATTCAACCGACAGGAAATATCTTGCAAGGGCAGAGCTTGGGCGGATACAAATTCCGGATGATATCCCGATTAATTAGCCGTAACTGTGCAGCCGGGTCGGTCACGTGTGATCGATTTTTTCTCGAACGCGAGGCGCGTTCGAGCACACGCGGGGCGCGTATGCTCCCCGTGGTCAAAATCTGCCTTGCAATACAGCTGTGCCTGGCGGCAACAGTTGGCACATGCCTGGCGGCTGACGACAGCGATGCCAGCGGGCCGGCGATACGGACCAGCCTGATTATGCCATTGCCCGGGCCGCATACACCAGTAACCACGACTGATCCCAATGTCCCGCCGTATCAGCCGTTGCACGGCGGCGCGTTTGATGGACCCGCCGTGCCGTTTTCGCCCGATCCCCTCGTGCGTTACGTCTGGCGTGATCCGCAGGCCACGAATGATTTGCAGTATTATCTTCTGCGGCCGGTCAAGGTTTTCACGGAGGAGCCGGGGGCGTTCGACGGTTTGAAGTCCGCGTCCAGACATCACTGCGACATTACGGTTCGCGGGACGGGCAGTCTGCGATTTGATTTTGGCGTGGAGAGCGCCGCGTGGATGGAATTTGACAGCCCGGATATGCCTGATGTGCCCGGGGGCGTACAAATGGGCGTCAGCGAGTTCAATGCGCCCGCGTGGGAACGTTGCATTGCCACGCCAACGCGCATCAGCAGCCACACCTACTGTCTCAAGCTCAAGGGAAGATTTGATTACAACGGCGTGCGCTTCGGCTGGATCTATGTCCGTTCGTTCGACGGGCGGCCATGGCATATCACCAATGTCCGGCTGATGTGCCAGATCAAGCCCACGGACTACAAAGGCAGTTTTTCGTGCAGCGATCCTATGCTGACGAAAATGTGGTACACGGGCGCCTACACGGTAAAGCTGAATCTCCTGAAGAATTTGATCGGGGCCATTCTGATGGACCGGGGAGATCGGGTGCCGTGGACGGGTGACGATCACATCGCACAAGGCGCGGCCTTGACGGCCTTTGGCGATTGGGGTGATGTCGCGCAGAACCTGGATATCACTGCGAAGAATTACAATCGTATTCCCAGCTACGCTCTTTACTGGGTGTTGAGCCTGGTAGATTACTACCACTATACCGGGGATCGCGCGTTGTTGACGCAATATATTCCCAATGTCCAGGACAAGCTGGCCGACGGCGAGAAATGGTTCCCGAATTGCAACATCAGATTTTATGGGTGGGATGACCGGCTGGGCAGCGGGTTCATGGACGCCAACTGCGATGAGGCCCGGGAAGCCTATCGAATGTTGTTTATCGAGACTTGCCGCCAGTTTGCCCAGGCGATGGGGACCGTTGGCCGCACTGATTTGGAAAATCAATACGAGCAAACGGCCGATCGCTGCGCGCAATTGGTCCAGGACCAGCCCGATTGGGTAAATCGCGCCGCCATTTTCTCCGCGGCCGACGCCATCAATGCCGGCGTGCCCACGGACGAACAGCAGGACGTTTTGTATCGGCGCGTTTTCGCCAATCCGATCGAGCGCATTTCGTTGTCTTCCTTCAACGAGTTTTTCATTCTGAAGGCCATGGGACGCATGGGCTGGACCGATCAGGCCTTGCAGACCGCGCTGGAAGATTGGGGCGGCCAAATCCAATATGGCGGGACCACGTTTTTTGAATGCTATTGGCCGTCCTGGAATGCGATCATTCCGCAAAACGGTCCGATTCCTTCCATGCAGGGCGGCGTCACGAGCCTGTGCCACCCCTGGAGCGCCGGCTGCACGACTTGGTTGACCCGGTATGTGGCCGGCATCGAGCCGACCGGGCCGGGATTTGCGACGGTGGATATTACGCCGCATCTGGGCCGGCTGCTGACCTGGGTCGCGGCGGATGCGCCCACGCCGCACGGCAACATTCATTGGAGCTTTGACGCCACGCGCGGCCGCGCCAACCTGGTGGTTCCCGATGGCGTCACGGCCCGGCTGGGCATACCCGCGCTGGACCGCACGATTGAGGCAATACGCATCAACGGCCGGATGGAATGGAATGGAAGTGATCAGGGTCTGCCGGCGGTGGAGGGCGCCGGCAATGCGGTCATAAGCACTACTCGATCTTTAACGATCCTGAGGATGGGCGGCCGGTCATGGCGCGGTATGCGGATGACTTTCTCATTCGGTGCCAACCCGGGCAAGGCGAGCAGTGGCAGCAAGAATGATGGGGTCTATTTCACTGGCGTTGCGCCCGGCAATTACACCTTTGACATCCGATACCGCGGCACAACCCCGGCCTATGCGCCGCAGCCGTTAGTTTACCCGGACCCGGTGAACGCGCTTGCCCAGGACGACACCACCAGCGGCAACTGGGGTGGCGTCTATGGCAAGGATGGATATGTGCTGTTGGATTATGATGGCGCCGGAAAAAATCGCGAAAATCTGCCGTCCTATGTTGAATCGGTGACTTGCCGGCCCGGGACCAATACGACCCAATGGGCCCAGGACGTCAGCGATGCCCGGGCGTTGGCGTCCAACGACGGCAATGAGGGAACGCGAAATGCCGCAACGTTCTATAATCGCTGCTCGCTGCTCGTGGACATCAAACTGAAGGAGCCGCATCCTTTTCGTTTGGCGGCGTATGCCGTTGACTTCGACCATCAAAACCGGCAGGAGACCGCCGATATTTACAATCTGCCGGACCTGACGCGGGCGGCGCCCACGCAGCTTGTCCGCGAGTTCCAAAAAGGCAAATACGTGATTTTTGACTGTCAGGACTCCGTCCGGTTGCGCTTCGACGATGTTCGCGGCTCCAACGCCGTGGTCAGCGGAATCTTTTTCGATCCGTCGTCCGAGCGGTGACCATCCGTTGTCGTTGAGGGCCTCACGCAAAGGACGGAAAGGACGCAAACGGTGGCGAGGCGGCGCCCACGGAGCGCGGACAGCTTTGTCCGCGAGAACCCTGCGGGCATTGCGCTGAAGACTGGCGGCTTTCGGAGCCTGTCTGCCAAGTCCCAACTTGCGGACTCGGCGGTCCGCGCTCCAAAACCTTGCACGCTCTAATTGCCCCCGTTATCCGCCAGGAATTTTTTGATGACCGCAATTTTCTGCCGGGAAATTTCTTCGCGCCCGGCAAAATCCTTTTTTGAATAAGGCGCCTCGCAAACAAATTTGGAACAATCCGCGGTGACAACGGCCATCGAGGGCGGCCAACCGCTTTCATCCGGACCATATTTGAAATAAGCTGGGTCCTCTCATTCAGGCTTCGTCGTGCCGCTGCGGCTGGTGCTATCGCACACAGCCGCGCTCCGGCGTCGGCGTGACGGGCTGAAAGCCAGGCGCAGCAGGAACTTCGTTCCTCCGGTAAAAAATTATTTTTTCGCACCGAAATTCCGGCGCCGGTGTTTAATCATTGGCAGATGAGCGCGGTTGCCACGGGCATTTAAGCGAACAAAATTGCAATCATTATCACCGGCGCGTGGCAACGTTCCACCGCGCTTTTCCTGTCAAAGAAAGAGAAAGTATGAACAGTTTGAAAGAGAAAGCGGTTTCGGGCCAACAAGGATTTACGCTCGTGGAAATCATGATTGTCGTGGCCATAATTGGTTTGCTGGCCGCCATTGCAATTCCCAACTTCGTGCATGCCCGGGCCCGGGCGCAGCAAAACGCCTGCATCAATAATATGCGGCAGCTCGCCGGCGCGGTGAACCAATGGGCGATGGAAACCGGCCAGACAACCGGGGCCACGTGCGCTCTAAACGACCTGACGCCTTACATTCAGCTCAACTCCAACAGCAGCCTTCCGCCATGCCCGGCCGGCGGCACTTACACCGTCAATCCGGTCGGCGCAATTCCACAAGTGACTTGTTCCCTCAGCACCCTCGCGAGCTACCCGCACAAAATGCCTTGAGACCTTGACAAAACGTCACTCAAAGCCGACATTTGCGCAGCCCAGGAAAGAGCTTCGACCGATAGCCCGCGAGGTGCCTTATGGATGAACTGGAAATCAAGGAATCAGCAAATCTGCTGCTGGAGATCGAACAAAATCGCATCGAAATGGAATTAGCGTGGCTAAGCGCTAAAAATCTTGAGGTCAGCCTTGAATCTATTAGAGCCGCGCGCAGGAAAACGAAATCCAACGTGCCCAACGGCAAGCCGGGATCAATGGTTAGGCGGTAGATTTTGTCACAGTCCCACCAGCATTCGCGGTATTTTCTTCCCTTCCACGGGTTCGCCCAGACCGAGGGCGTATCCCTCCGGCATTTTCGCCGGATCAACGTAAGTGCCGAACATCCGGTCCCAGATACGGAAAGTCCCCGCGAGATTTTGGCCGCGGTGTAGAGACGCCGAGTGATGGACGCGATGGTAATCAGGCGTGACCAGTAGCCAGTTCAACGGCCCGAAACTCATCTTCCAATTCGTGTGTTCCACGAATTGGATGAAGATGCCCAGCGAATAGCCGATGCCGGCTTCCGCGGGGCTGAGGTGAAAAAGCGTCACAGGAATCACCACCTGCGGGATGTTATAAAGGAACGAGTGCAAAAAGCTCGTGCGAAAACCGGAAAACCAGTACATGTGCTCGATGGAATGATGCCACGCGTGTGTGCGCCAGAAGACGTCGTAGTTGTGCTGCGCCCGATGGATCCAATAGATGATGAAATCCACAATAAAAAGCGCGATGAGGATCCTGAGCGCGCTGGGCAGGCTTTGCAGGGCGGCTACCACCGTCGCCAGGTGCGGCGGCGTCAGGCGGACCGCGGCGGCGCGGAAGATGTAATTGCAGATCCGGTTGACCGCCAGCGCGAAGGAGAAAGAAAGAACGTCGAGTTTGACATCGGCCAGCCGGTCAAGCTTTTGCGCCGGCCACACGCGCTCGCCAAATTCGAAAAGCATCACCAGCCCGAAAAAGGCTATGATTTCATAATCGTCCGCCTGCAAATTCATGAACTATAGTTTTTCTGTAAACTTTAATTGATTTGCTGACCC
>JASHPN010000051.1 GCA_030038175.1 Verrucomicrobiia bacterium | reverse complement strand
CTCTTAATTTGTCGGTTTACCAAAAAATGATGTTCAGGACTACGCAGCACAGGAGCAGGATGATGCCCAGCACGGCCGGCCGCAATAGAAAATGGGTTTCCTCGTCCTTGAGCTTCGGTGTCAGGGAATATACCAGTCCCTTGAGTTCTTCATTCGATTTCGTGCGTTTGGTGGCCAGGGAAATCAGGAGGGTCAAGACGAAGCAAACCGAGAACGCAAACGTGGCGAGCCAGAAGTTTTGCGCCATGTTGCTGGGCAAAGTAAAACCGGCCGGCACGGTGTGCCCGGACAAAGACCACAAATACGCGCCTTGAATGCCGGGCGTATTGCCGGTGGCAATGGTCAACGCGTGATAGACCGCGGACGTCAGCGTGCCGCCCACCAATCCCAGAAACGCGCCGGTGGCCGTTGTCCGCGCCCAAAACATGCCCAGCAGGAATGTCGCGAAAATCGGCGCATTCACAAAGCCGAAGACCAGTTGGACGATATTCATGGCGTTCGAATAATGGCTCGCGAAATACGCACAGAAAATGCTCAGGATGATGCCGACCACCGTTGTCGCCTGCCCGACGATAAAATAATGGCGGTCGCTCTTATTCGGCGCGATGTAAGCCTGGTAAAGGTCGTACGTCCAGATGGTGTTGAACGCCGTGACGTTTCCAGCCATTCCGGACATGAACGAGGCGAGCAACGCCGTGAGCGCCAGGCCCAGAAGGCCCGAAGGACAATATCGTTCCACCAATGAAAGAATCACGCCGTTGTAATACGTATCTGTGACAGCGTCCCGAAGGTCCGCCTTTAGCGTAGCGTCCGGCAAACGGGACGCACTGTTTTCAGTGATAATCTCCGTTACTTTGGCCTGGTCCAGGTTCAAGCCCACGTCGGCTTTTATTTTGTCAAAGGCGGCCGAAGCCGTGTCCGGAGTTGCCGTTCGGATATCCGCGATGGCTTTCGGGAAGGCCAATTCTGAAATGGGCATGGTCGGCATGTGATAGGATTTGCCGGGCATAATGGCGAGCGCCACGGCGAGCATGCCCGGCAAAATGACCAGCGCGGGAAATAGCATTTTGGGAATAGCAGCAATCAGCGGCGTGCGGCGGGCCGCGCTCATATTTTTCGCCGCCATCGCGCGCTGGACGACCAGAAAGTTCGTGCACCAATAGCCAAAACTCAGGACGAAACCCAGCCCGAATACCATCGGGAAAACGCCCACCCCCATCGGATTATGTTCCGCGCCGGCCACAACCGGCTTCCATGCGCTGCTCCAGGCATCGGGTGCGTAACCGTGAGAAGTTGCGATTGTTTGTAATGATTGCTTGAGCGGATGCCAGCCGCCAACGTCTTTGAGCCCAAGCCAAATCACGGGGGAAAACCCCAGAACAATCATGAAAAACTGGAGCACTTCGGTATAGATCGCCGATGTCAAACCGCCTTTAAGCACATAGACCAAAACCACCGCGGAACAAATGACCAGGGCAAAATTGTAATTCCAACCCAGGAGAAATTGCAGCATCCTCGCCAGCAAATCCATCGAAATGCCCGACGTAAAAACAGTCATTACCGCAAACGAAATGGAATTGACGCAACGCGTTCGATAATCGAAACGCATGTTCAGATATTCGGGAACGGAGCGCGCCTTGGAGCCGTAATAAAAGGGCATCATAAACACGGCCAGAAAAATCATGGCCGGAATCGCGCCCACCCAATAAAAATGCGCCGTGGCCACGCCGTATTGCGCCCCGCACGCGCCCATGCCGACCAGTTCGAGCGCGCCAAGATTCGCCGCCATGAAAGCCAGTCCGGTGACCCACGCGGGGATGGAACGCCCGGAGGTGAGAAAATCGGCGGAACTTTTGAGGTATTTCCGAAGCGCAAAACCAATGCCAACTACAAAAAGTGTGTAGGCGATCAAAATAGTGTAGTCAACCCACGTGAGATGAATCGGTTGCATAAGGATGTAGCGCCATTTTGCGGTTTTCCCTAAGTGTGTCAACACACAATTGCTTTTCGCCCAACTGAGCCGCGCGTGCCGGCAAGCGGAATTTACCGTCAAACCCCAAACCTCCAACCTGTTGCTTTTTGTCCGAAACTATGGTTTAATGTGAATCCATAATTTTATGCCTACAAACATCGAAGAAAAAGCGCGCGAACTTTGCGAAACCATTGTCGCGCAACCGCAATGGACCTCCATCCGCAGTCGCATTGACGCGTTTTTGTCCGACAACCTCGCCCGCACCCAGTTCGACGCCGTCAACAGCAAAGGCCAATCGCTCCACGAAAAGCAGCACAGCGGCCAGCCGTTGAACGGACAGGAAATCGCAGAGTTTGAAAAACAACGCGACGCCCTCCTCAAGAACCCGGTCGCCCGCGGTTTCCTTGAAGCCCAGGACGAATTGCAAGGCATTCAGCACTCGGTCCAAAAATACATATCCAAGACGCTCCAACTCGGACGCGTGCCCACTGAATCGGATTTCAAGGATGAAGAAGGCGGCTGCGGCCACCACGACTGCGGCTGTCA
>JASHPN010000050.1 GCA_030038175.1 Verrucomicrobiia bacterium | reverse complement strand
GTCGGTCACCAGATAGGAATGCTTCACGATCGGCAAAGTCACGCCGATAATGTCCGTCTCCTGGAACGCGCCGCGGCCAATCATATTCTGGTTCACCTGGCCGGTAATCGCGATGAGCGGGCAGGAATCCATGTAGGCATCGGCAATGGCCGTCACGAGATTGGTCGCGCCCGGGCCGCTGGTGCCCATGCACACGCCCGCTTTGCCCGTTGCGCGGGCATAACCTTCCGCCGCAAACGAGCCGCCCTGTTCGTGGCGGGGGAGAATCGTGCGGATCCTGGATTTCGTGAGCGACTGATGGATTTCCATGCTGGCCCCGCCCGGATAGGCGAAAATGACCTCGACACCCTCGCGTTCGAGGGCCTGCACCAGGATATCGCGGCCGAACATGGCCGGCCCGACCTCGGCGCGCGCGCGTGTGGATGATAGTTCAGTCTGCGCCGAAGCGTTCTTCGCCGCGTTTTTCGTAGTTATTTTGCTCATGTTTTTTTGTGTTGGCGGCTGGCCGGACGGATTAAAACAAAAACCCGCGACCGTTTCCAGCCGCGGGTTCTTGTTAAATCATAATTCAACAAGCGCCGGCGGCGTCGCGTACGACGACTGCCAGGACAACTTGTGATACGGTGTTTAACATTATGGCACTATCCTAACGGAATTTCCGTTCCCGTCAAGCCCTCTTTTTTCTTAAGGGTAGGGACGGCGCGTTGCGCCGTCCGCGCCGCGCAGAGCGGCGCAACCGATTGCAGGCGTTTGGACGACCGCTACAATTCCTTCGGCTCACGACACTCCTTTCCGCCCGCTGTACGGGCTGGGACATCGCAGCGCAATGTCCCTATCAAAAATCCGCTCGCCTCCATCCTCCCTCCTCCATCCTCGTCGGCCACGCGCTGCGGCTGCTGCTATCGGACGCAACTGCGTTCAGCCGCAACATACTTTTTCGTCGCCGCCGGCAATTCATTCCAAATCCAGAGCGCAATCGCGCCGCCAAAAATCGCAAACGGGATGATAAAGATCGGCCACCACTGCCAGCTCCGGGCAAATCCGAACCCCGGCACCGTCTGGCCCGCGCCGCCGATGGCCTGCGGCACCAGGTAAGCAATGCAGATGGATTGCAGGCCATTGCCGATATACGCAAACGCGTCCACGATGCCCATGCACGTGGCCGTCGCTTTGCGCCCGCCGAAATCCGTCGCCGCCGTCCCGGACATCAGCGACGTCAGGCCGATGGACGTCATGACAATGAAAACCGCCGACCACCCCACAATCAACGGCGACGTGAACAGAAACGCCGCCATGACGATCGCCAGGATCAACGTCAACCCGCACAAAATCGCCGCCGGCGGTCCGCGCCGCGATTGAAAGAGCCGGTCCGAAATAATTCCGCCCGTGAACCCTCCGACAATTCCAAAAACGCACGTGTACCACCCCCAATGCTGGCCAAAAAATTCAGCGCCGAATTGGGGAACCTGTTTGGAAAAGACAAAATACCAGTTAAAAATGCTGTAACGGAAAACGCCGGCCGTCAGTTCCACGCACGCAATCATCCACATCAACGGGCTGGCAAAAACCTTTTTGAGCAAATCCAGCATCGAGAACTCGACATGCATCTGGCCCGACGACGCGTCATGCGTGTCCAGGTGCGGAAAACCGGCCTGTTCCGGGATGTCCTTGATCAGCCAGAAATCCATCACCAGCCAAAAAATCAGGATCGCGGCCGGAACAAAAAAGACCGCCCAGGTCGCGTCCACCGGAGCAGCGGACCCGAAAATCCGTTTCAACAAATTGTCCGGCGCATTGGCTTTGGTGAGAGAAACGATGGAGGAACTCCAATCAATGGCAAAATAATTGCCGGCCGAAATAAACGTGCCAAAAATCGCGCCGAAAACGCCGCGCTCGCGCACATGAAACCAATACGCCTTCACCTTGATAATGGACATCGCGCCGTAGCTCTGAAAATACATGTTCACGGCATAAACCGCGGAAAATGCGCCCACGAGATTGACTTTCCAGTGCCTGACCGTGATGAGCCAGGTCAACACCCCCAGGGCCACGTTCGCCAGCGCCGCGCCCAGCGCCGAAATCATGATGCCGTTCTTGCCGCCGATCTTTTTGTCTATGAGCGGCCCATTGATAAAAAAAGACAGCGCATAAGTCCAGGTGCCGGCCAGAACAATGACCCCAAAATCCTCGTTGGTCATCAGCGATCCCAGGGCGGTTTTGGCGACATTCAAATTGAACCGCCCCATGCAGAGGAAGGCATAGGTCATCCCGAGCGGCAGCCAATTGATAAAACGCCGGGTGACGAACCAGCCGCTATGGCCGATGGGATTGCTGCAAAAGTAGGCGATGACCACCGCCAAAAGGCACAGTGGGATTGAAGCCGCGTAAAAATGTTCCATTGTCTGCGCCGCGTATTTAACCACGGATGGACACGGATGAACACGGATTTTTCTGACAGGATTAACCGGATGGGCAGGATGGGATTACTTGTAGGCCGCCCCGCTCTGCGGGACTAACCCGGCGATCCACCTTCGTCCAACCAATCAACCATAAACTCTCAACCATCATCGAACCTAAACCGACCAGATATTCGGCGTTCGATGTTCATTGTTCGATGTTTTCCGCATTCCATCTTCAACCTTCGATCTCCCAGGTCACGCCGAAGTCAGACGAAGGCGGATTGTCGCGCCGACCTGCCCGCCGTAGCCTCGGCTACGGCGGAAGCCCTGCGCGAAGGCGGACTTGTCGCGCTGCAGTCAGACGAAGGCGGATGCGAAGGCCGATCAATCAATCCATCATTGTCGTTAGCTCTGCTCCGTGGTCTCCGTGGCTCTGTGGTGAAAATGGTCCGCAATTTGCAATCGCCAGTTCAGTCGCAGGCGGGCTGTGCGCCGGAGATGGGATTGATCACGGTGTTCCGCCTGACGACGACTGCTCCAACCGGTAAAACATCTCTCCGCCGAGGATGGAATTGGTCACTGTGTTCTGCCCGTTGACAAGAGCCTCCAAATTGGGGACCGGGCTCCAGACGGTCGGCGGAGCAAGATTCGTGGTAAATTCCAACGTGACCCCGGGGGCATAGATCGGCCACGTCAAAATGACCTCAGGATCGCCGGAAAGAATTATTGTCAGCAGCGGCGGCGGCAACGAAACACTGAACACCATGCCACTGCCATTGGTGCCGCCTGCACTCGCTGTCCCATACAGCGTGTTGCCCGATAAAATCATATTGGCGCGTGGAGAACCCCCGTCTGGACTGTAGGTGAAAGTATGCAGGGTCGTAAAACCCGTGCCATTGGTGGCGAGGGCGAACAGCGTGCCGTAGCCCGCGCCGCCATTACCCGCGGCCCCGAACAGGATGTTGCCCGATGAAATCAATCCGGCATACGGATTATCCCCGTCGCTGTTCCCGGTGAAACTATGCAGGACCGTAAAACCCGTGCCATTGGTGGTGACGGCGAATACCGTTCCGCCGCCGTTGGTTCCGTCAGAATGGGTCGTCCCATAGAGGGTGCTGCCCGATAAAACCAGGCCGGCAAACGGATTGCCTCCGTCGAGGTTGTTAAAATACTCTGAAGACAAGGCTGTGAAACTATACAGGTTCGTAAAATCCGTGCCATTGGTGTTGACCCCGAACACCGTGCCATTTCCCCCGGCGCCGGCGCCAGACGCCGTCCCATAGAGCGTGTTGCCCGATAAAATCAATGTTCCCTGCGGATTGGCTCCGTCGCTGTTGGTAAATTCATCTTTAGGATAGGCGGTGAAAGTATATACGGTCGTAAAACCCGTGCCGTTGGTGTTGATGGCGAACACCGTCCCATTGCCATTCGTGCCGCCGGAATATGCCGTCCCATACAGTGTGCTGCCCGATAAAACCAGTCCGGCCTGTGGATCAGCTCCGTCGCTGTTGGTTCCACCTTGATAAGAAGGAGCAGAGAGTGCCGTGAAACTGTGTAGATTCGTAAAACCCAGGCCATCGGTTCCGACGGCAAAGACCGTCCCATTGCCCACACTGCCGCCGCTCTGCGCCGTTCCAAACAGGACGTTGCCCGATAAAACCAATCCGGCAGTCGGATTAGCTCCGTCGCCGTTGGTGTAGACGCCTGAAGAATTGGCAATGGTGGCCGTGAAGGTATGCAGGACCGTATAGGCCGTGCCATCGGTATTGACGGCGAATACGGTGCCATTGCCATTGGTGCTGCCGGCACTCGCTGTCCCATACAGCGTGTTGCCCGATAAAATCAATCCGGCACTTGGGAAAGCTCCGTCGCCGTTGATATTGAGTTCAGTTGAATAATCATAGCTTTCCGCCGTGAAACTATAGAGGTCCGTCAAGGTCTGCGCCGACACCCGGCCAGCCGGGATCAAGCCGAGGCCGGCCATCAGCGCGGGTAGAAAGAACAATTGTCTGATGGGTGTTTTCATAGGCTAATGCTCCTCATACACGTATTTTATCAACCCACCTGAATAAGGCAAGGCAAAAGTGAGGCATCCTGGCAGGGAGCACGCACGCGAGATGGCGCAAGAGTTGAAACCGGAAGTTTGAACCTGCTGAAATGAACTTGAAACAAAAGTGAAACAAATCCCGCGCACCGAAGTCAGCAGCCTGCCGCGCCCTTGTCCCGCCATAGCTTCCCGGCGACGGCGGAATAAGTTCCGCCCCGCGGAACGACGGCGGGTCCGTAGTCCCGAGTCATCCTGGATGGCAACGAACATCCGGCGCACGGCCAGGATCTACCGGATGAAAATGTTCAGATTTCCCAATAAAATCGGGCTTTTCTACCGTCCCCGGCTTCGTTTCCTGGCCGCACGGCCTAGACACAAAAAAAGTGTGTGCAGGGCAGGGGAGGGCTTCGTGCCAATTAGTGCAATTGGTGTCTCGCGTCTTAGAGCTTGTCCGTCCAGGGATCGAAGACAGGCACGCCCAGTTTTTGAAAATCGGCTTTGTTGCGCGTGGCCACGGTCCAGCCCCGCGCCGCGGCCGTGGCCGCAATCATAGAGTCCCGGACCTCGATGGACTTTCCGGCCTTAAGCGCCGCGCTGACCATGTTGCCCCATACCAGAGCCTCGGCTTCCCCAAACTCAGCAATGGGCATAGCGCGGACATCCGTCAAAAATGCCTGGAGATCCTGGGTAGGATTATTTGCCACGCCGTGGGCGATTTCACCAAGAACAATGGCGCTGACCCGCAGATTTTCAACAGGGATCGTGCGCAGGAAAGCTGTTACGTTAGGATTGGCACGGCCTTTGGCGCTTTCGCTCAGGACGTTGGTGTCCAACAGGAATATCACAGGACAATTTTTTTGACCCGGCCACTAATCGGTTTGATGTCCAGTTCAATGCCGCGGCCGCCTTTCAGGGCGTCCCAACCTGAAATGCGCTTCGGCAGCTTTGGCCTGGGACTCATCCGTTCGCGAAATTCCGGCAAATAAAGTTTGAGGGTCTGCCGGATGACGTCCTGCTGGGACAAATCGAGTTCCCTGGCCGTCTCGCGGAGCAAATCGGCCTGATCTTCCGGAACCAACACTGGGATTACCGTTCGCATTGCATAAGAATCTTATCACTGGAGTGCGACACTTTCAAGGGGCATTTTGGCGGCAGGGATAGTGGCGAAGACGGGAGAGAGGAGCGGGAAGAGAGGGGTCCAGGGGCAGAAGTCAGAAATCGGAGAATTCAGTTATTTCCATTTTGGAACATACTGCCGCGGATCCTGTCCATCCTGTAGATCCTGTCAAAAATGTATTTGGCCGCATATCAGAAACGCGCTCTCCGCCTTCGCCAAGAAGCTACGGCGCGACACGCGCGCGTCCCGCAAAGCGGGAAGTCAGCGGCTGGATCTTTGGATGCATATCCGGGGGGTGGTCGTCACCGCAAAAGCGGGACTCGACCCCCGGCTAATGTCCGGAACTCCTCCAGAGTTCTCATTTAGCGGCGTTTTAAAATCGGTGTCCATCGGTGTTTATCCGTGGTTGAAAAGTTCGGTTGTATTTTTAATAATTGCGGATGCTCGATATTAAATTGATTCGGGAAAAACCGGATTTCGTCCGCGAACGCCTCGCCAGCCGCGGGGCAGGGGACGAAGGCCGGATTGATGAACTCCTGAAACTGGACGAAGAACGGCGCGCCATCCTCGGCTCCGTGGAAACTCTCAAAGCGCAGCGCAATCGGGTCTCCAAAGAGATCGGCGCGCTCATGGGCCAAAAGAAAACCGCCGAGGCCGAGGCCAAAAAAACCGAGACCCGCGAGTTGGGCGATAAAATATCCGCCCTGGACAAACAAACCGCCGAAGTGGACGCCAAACGCGACGCGCTGATGCTCCAATTGCCGAATCTGCCGCATGAATCGGTTAAGATCGGAAAATCGGCGGAGGACAACCCGGTCGTGCGGGTTCATGGCGATAAACCAAATTATTCGTTCAAACCGAAGTCGCACGTGGACCTTTGCGAGAGTCTTAAGCTGGTGGATTTTGCGCGGGCCGCGAAACTATCGGGCAGCGGTTTTTTGCTTTATACGAATTGGGGCGCCCGCCTGGAGCGCGCGTTGATTCAATTCCTGCTCGACTTGCACGTTGGCCAGCATGGTTATACGGAAGTGTCGCCGCCGTTCGTGGTGGGGCCGCAATGCCTGGAAGGCGTCGGCCAGTTTCCGAAATTCAAAGATCAATATTACGGCGTGGCCGAGGGCGACGATAAAGAGAAACTCGGAAAGCTGTATCTCGTGCCCACGGCGGAAACGCCGGTGGCGAACATTCATCGGGAAGAAATTTTGCCGGAGAAGAGCCTGCCGATTCGTTACTGCGCCTATTCGCCGTGTTTCCGGGGCGAAGCCGGCGCAGCGGGCGTGGGCACGCGCGGAATGATTCGCGTTCATCAGTTCGACAAGGTGGAATTGATCAAGATTGTGAAGCCGGAAACCGGTTATGACGAACTGGAAAAGATGGTCGGGAACGCCGAAAAGGTGTTGCAACTGCTGGGCCTGCATTATCGCGTGATTGTGTTGTGCACCGCCGACATGGGTTTTGGCAGCGCCAAGACTTATGACATCGAAGTTTGGGCGCCGGGGCAGGGGACCTATCTCGAAGTTTCGAGCTGTTCCAATTGCGAAGATTTTCAGGCGCGCCGCATGAACCTCCGTTTTAAAACCGAAAATGGCGAGAACCGGTTTCCGCACATTCTCAACGGCAGCGGCACGGCGCTGGCGCGATTGTTCGTCGCCTTGATTGAAACGCATCAGCAGGTGGATGGAAGCGTCCTGGTTCCGGCGCCGCTCCAGCCGTATTTGAAAGTGGACAAAATTGCGGGGACGGCACAGTGAGTAGGCCGTGTTCTTTATTGGCAGGGACGACGCGCTGCGCCGTCACCGCCCGTATCGCGGGCGGAATGGTTCGATTCCAAATCGGTACCGCAGGGACGCACTGCCGCACCGTTGCGCGCTTGCGTCGTGGAGTGCGGCGGCAAGCGAAGCGCGACGCCGCTTTTGGACGACATACACATTTGGAAAGCAAATTTGTCTTCGGGCGAGCAACCGCGTTCCAAAGCGGTGTCGCAGCCACCGTACTCCAAGACCTTGCGGCGTTTCGAACGGTCCATGGAAAGTTTCGACGATAAATGAACATCCTGCTCGCCACCAGCGAACTTCATCCTTATTCGAAATCCGGCGGCCTGGCGGACATGGTCGCGGCGCTGGCGCGCACTTTGGCGCTCACCGGAAACGAGGCGCGCGTGGTCACCCCGCTGTATCGCGGCATCCAGGCGCAATTTCCGGAAATGAGACGCGAGGATTGGTGGTTCGATTTGCCGCTGGGGAGCAAGCGGGTCCAGGCGGAATTGTATTCGCTGCGGCCGGAAAAGAACCTGACCATTTATTTCATCAAGCAGCCGGAATTTTTCGATCGCGGCGGTTATTACATGGAAAATAACGTCGGATACCCCGACAACGGCGATCGCTTCATCTTTTTCTCGAAATGCGTCACGCATCTGGCGCGTTACTTGCCCTGGCGGCCGGACGTGATCCATGTGCATGACTGGCAGACGGGGCTGGTGCCGGCGATGGTCCTGAACCAGCGCGCGCACGAAGGGTGGGGGAGCCCGCCGCCGGTGTGCCTCACGATCCATAACCTGGCCTATCAGGGCGTGTTTCCGCCCGCCACGTATGCGCTAACGAATTTGCCGCCGGAATATTTCACGATCGAGACTTCCGAATATTTCGGCCATTTGAATTGTCTCAAGTCCGGAATTGCTTTGGCGCATTGCCTGACGGCGGTCAGCCCGCGGTATGCCCGGGAAATCTTGACCGAAGAATACGGCTGCGGCCTGGACGGCCTGTTGCGCAAGCGTCAGAACCGGCTGTTCGGGATTCTCAATGGCGTGGATTACCAGGAATGGAACCCGACGACGGATCCGTATCTGCCGGCGCCGTACTCGCTCGCGCGATTGGCGGGAAAAAAGACCAACAAAAGTGAATTGCAAAAGGATATGGGTCTCACCGTCACCGGCGCGCCGCTGTTCGGGACCATTACGCGGCTGGCGGAACAAAAAGGAATGGACATCCAATTGGCCGCCCTGGAAGAGATGCTCAGCGCGGACATGCAATTTGTGCTGCTGGGCAGCGGTTCGCCGGCCTATGAACACGGTTACCACGAATTGGCGCGGCGATTTCCGGCCAAAGTCGCGGTGCGTTTTGGTTACAATGAAAGGCTGGCGCATCGAATTGAGGCGGCGTGCGATTTTTACCTGATGCCATCGCGGTACGAGCCGAGCGGTTTGAATCAGATGTACAGTTTGCGGTACGGGACGATTCCGATTGTTCGCGCGACCGGCGGGCTGGATGACAGCATCACGGATTTTACCGAGAACAAAACGCGGGCCAACGGCATCAAATTCTCGGAATATTCGGCCCGGGCGCTGGCGCGGGCCATCCGCAAGGCGCTGGCGCTTTACCAGGAGCCGGGACTGGTGCTGCAATGCCGGCGCAACGGCATGAAGGCGGATTTTTCATGGGAACGGACGGTAGGCGAATATTTGAGGGTTTATGACGTGGCCGTGGCGTCAGGCCTCCCGGCCTGACTTGCGGAAGATGGATCCACCTTGGCGCAAGGCGCGACAAGGAGATGGATGATTGAAGATGGAGCGCGGCTGGGTGCGGCAGCAGCAGCCGCAGCATGGCGATGAAGCGTGAACGACTGGAATTTCACATCATTTGAATTTATTGGGCGCTGCGACTGATCCCGCAGACGGGACACAGTCGCGCTCCGGGCCATCCGCAAGGCTCCGCTCCGCGAAATGGTCAAGTTGCGCTGCTGCGGCCGACCAGGTTGGCGAAGCGGCGGGCGCGTTCGGCGACAACTCTAGCCGGATGATTGATTTCCTTGGGCGCGTTC
>JASHPN010000006.1 GCA_030038175.1 Verrucomicrobiia bacterium | reverse complement strand
TCGGCGTGCGACGTTGCAAGACAGTGGAATCCATTGCCCCGGTTGTCGTACGATGAAGCGGCATAAATGCCGCGCTCCGGTCGGTTCATGGAGAGAATGTCCGAATGGAAACCATGATTCATACCAGCGATTATCAACCAAATCTCGGGACGAGGAGCGTCCTTTGTCCCGCCTTACGCGGACGACGCCCTTTCCCGCTTGCTGACGCGCGCGGCTCTGCTTGCCGCCGCCCATTCTCACGGCTAAACTGGCCCCGGCGTGAGCACCTCAACCCATACCGAAACGCCCGACACGCTCTCCGTCCAAAACGACGCGTCACCGCGTTCCGTCTTCGCCACGACTCACTGGTCGGTCGTTTTAACGGCCGGACGCAGCGATACCGCGCAGGCTCACGTGGCTTTGGAGAAACTGTGCCGCCTCTATTGGTACCCGCTTTATGCCTATGTCCGAAGGCGCGGCCATTCCGCCGCCGATGCCCAGGACCTCACGCAGGAATTCTTTGCGCGCCTGCTGGAGCGACGCTCCCTGTCCGCGGCGGACCCCAACCGCGGCCGCTTCCGTTCCTTCATTCTCACCGCCATGAACCATTTCCTCGCGGACGAATGGAAGAAAGGGGTCGCGAAAAAGCGGGGCGGCGGACAGGCCCTGATATCATTGGACATGGCGGCAGCCGAGGAACGATTTGACCTGGAACCGGCGGACGATGCGGCGCCCGACAAACTTTTTGAAAGGCAATGGGCTTTGACGCTGCTGGATGAAGTCCTGGATCGGCTTGAGCAGGAGCACCAGAGCGCCGGGAAGGACGGCCTGTTTCACGCGCTCAAACAGACCCTCATGGGCACGCGCGAATCGCAGCCCTACGCGGAATTGGCGCCTAAACTGGGCCTTACGGAAAACAATGTCCGGGTGGCCGTGCATCGGTTGCGGAAACGTTATCGGGAACTGATTCGGAATGAAATTGCGCAGACGGTCGAAAGCCCGCAGGACGTGGAAGATGAGATCCGCCATCTTTTCAACGTGCTTTCGGACAGATAGCCGTGTTTTTCATCCAATTCGTCCGTAATCTTCGATTTCAAATTCAGTAGTATATTGACATGGACACCAGCCCAGTTTGTCCAGGCTGCGGAAAGCCGATGGAACACAATGCCCCCAAAGGATTGTGCCCGGAATGCCTTATGAAAGGGGCTTTTCAAACCACGGCGGACGCTGGCGCTCCTCCGATTCGGTTTGAACCGCCCACGGTTGAAGAAATCGCCACGCTCTTTCCCCAACTTGAGGTTATCGCTCTCATCGGAAAAGGCGGCATGGGAGCGGTTTACAAAGCCAGGCAACCGGCGCTGGACCGTTTCGTCGCCCTGAAAGTGCTCCCGCCGGCCATGGCCGATGGTCCTGGTTTCGCCGAGCGCTTCAATCGGGAAGCCCGCGCCCTGGCGCGGCTCAATCATCCCAATATCGTCACGATCTATGATTTCGGCGTCGTGGGGCAGGCTTCCAGCCTGCCACCAGCAGGCAAGACGCCTGCCCCGCTCCATTATCTGCTGATGGAGTTCGTGGACGGAACGAATCTGCGCGAAGTGGAGCGGGCTGGAACATTGTCGCCGGCCCAGGCGCTGGCCATCGTTCCGCAAATCTGCGAGGCGCTGCAATTTGCGCATAACGAAGGGATCGTGCACCGCGACATCAAGCCGGAAAATCTTTTGCTCGACAAAAAAGGCCGGCTGAAAATCACGGATTTCGGCATCGCAAAAATTCTCGGTGTGCCGGCCGGCAAGACTTCTTTGACCGGCGCGAAGGACGTGGTGGGCACGCCCCATTACATGGCGCCCGAACAAATAGAAAAACCGCAATATGTGGATCACCGCGCGGACATCTATTCGCTGGGCGTTGTGTTTTACGAAATGCTGACTGGAGAATTGCCCCTGGGCAAATTCGCGCCGCCCTCGAAGAAAGTGCAGGTGGACGTGCGGCTGGATGAAGTGGTTTTGCACACGCTCGAGAAAGAGCCGGAACGGCGTTATCAACAGGCCAGCCAGCTCAAAACCGATGTCGAAACGATTGCGACCACGTCACCGCCAGTCATTCCGCCCGCCGGATGGGCCGCCGGGCTGCCGCCGGCTTCGGCCACTCCGGCCCTCAACTCAGGCGAGAGCGATAAAATCATTTTGCCGGCGTTTTTGCTCGCGTTGTTTTTTGGCAATTTCGGCGCACACCGGTTTTATGTCGGAAAAATTGGGACCGCGATTGCGCAACTCTGCACCTGCGGGGGTTTTGGCATCTGGTGGTTCATTGACCTGATTCTAATTCTCTGCAAAGCCTTCACGGACAAGCAGGGGAAGCGATTAACCCGCTGGTGGCATGCCCGGCCGGGCCAAACCGATACCGGCGGGGGGACAACCCATAGCCCCACTCCTCCCGCGGCCGGCGCCAGGACGCTTGCTTCGGGTGAATCTGCTAGTCAGAGCCACTCCCGCATCGCGGGCTCGGCTCCTGCGCAAATAAAGACACCCGGCCCCATGATTACCGCGCCGGCAATCGGCCTGATCATTGCCGGAAGCCTCAAGTTGCTTTCGGCGTTGAAAGTGCTTGTTTTATTCAATCCGGTCACCCGTCATTGGCTAACCTCCATGATTCCGGGACTGGACGTCGTATTCTCCTCAAACTCAACCGCGTGGGTTTGGTTCGACCTGATTATTTTCAAAGGAATTCCCGGGCTCTTAATTTTATTTGGCGGTTTCCGAATGCTTGAACGGCGAAGTTATGTCTGGGCATTGACGGCGGGCATTCTTTCGATCGTGGCGTGCAGCCTCGTAGGTTTGCCCATCGGAATTTGGACGCTCATCGTTCTGGCGCGTGAGGATGTCAGGGCCGTCTTCGACACACAACGAGCCACACCGCCAGCAGCACGGCAAACCCCATGGATCTTGAAAGGCTCAACCACGGCAATCCTCTGTGTTTTTTTGTGCCTGATCGTGCTGGTTTCGCTCGGATTTGCCGCTACGAGCACCGTCGCAAACTATTTCGGCCAGCCCGGCGCCCGGCTGGATTTGCCAACGGCCGCCATCCAGCGGCAGGCCGGAAGATTTTCGGAGAGCTCGACGTATTCATTTCCGCTCGATCCCGGAGGAAAATTCGGCATTGACGATGTCAATGGCCGGATTGATATCCACGGCTGGAACAGCAATTGCATCGCACTCGGCGCCTCCATTCATGGAAGAACCCGCGACAGCGTCGCGGCGGTTGAAATCAACGTAGAATCCAACGCGAACCGCGTTGTCATTCACACCGAAGAACCTTCCAGCGAAACCGGGATTCCGTGGGGCTGGGGATGGTTCCAAAACAGCCGCCGAAACGATGCCGTCGTGGATTATACAGTTCAGGTCCCGCGGAGTGCAAACCTGGCGGCCGTCAGCGATGTGAACGGGCCTGTGGCCGTGGCCGGAGTCACGGGTGACGTTGCCGTTTCCACCGTCAATGGCCGCATGGAGGTCAAAGACGCCGCGCACAATTTGAAACTGGCGTCGGTGAATGGCGATATTACCGCAGGCATGACCTCGCTCGGCGAAGGACAATCCGTCTCTCTTTCCAGCGTTAACGGCCGGATAATGCTTTCGCTGCCGGACAATGCCGATGCTGATTTTTCCGCCAGCTCAGTCAACGGCGCTCTTCATAGCGACTTTCCCCAGCTTAAACGCAAAGAGAGATTCCCGATTGGCGGCAGCCTGAAAGGGCGTCTCGGCCAGGGCGGGGCCAGGGTGAATGTAACGATCGTCAACGGGACGATAGACGTCCTCGCGCTCACAACCCCAACCAATGAAATAACGAGTGGCCATGAACCCTGAACTCGCCTTCGAGCCGAATGTCCCGCGATGAAGAACCAACCATGATGCGGTAGGTCCCGGGTTGAATGGTCCAGGCATGGCGTTTGGTGTCCCAGCAGGACAGGGATTGGCCATCCAATAAAAATTGGACGTGGGTCGTGTCGCCCGCCTGGAGCGCCACCTTTTCAAAGCGCTTCAATTGCAAAGGCGGTTGCGGAATCGCCCGGGTTGACGGCATACCCACGTAAAGTTGCACCACTTCCACGCCCGCGCGCTCCCCGGAGTTCCTGACCTCGAGATCCACTGTTACCTGCGGGCTGGAAACATTATTCACGGTAATTTTGCCGGGACTGACAGCAAGGTTTTTATACGAAAAGTGCGTGTAAGAGAGGCCGTAACCAAAAGGAAACAAGGGCTGAATCCCTTTTTCATCATAATGCCGGTACCCGACAAAAATACCCTCCGAATAATCCACCACTCCATTGACGCCCGGATATTGTGCCGGCGTATTCGCAGGCAAATCAGCCAATTGCCTGGGGAACGTCAGCGGCAGTTTGCCCGATGGATTCACGTCTCCGAAAAGCACGGCGGCGACGGCGTTGCCGTCTTCCTCGCCCGGATACCACGCTTCCAAAATGGCGGGAACTTCGTCCACCCATGGCATCAACACCGCCGAACCGGTCTTGAGCACCACGATCGTGTGCGGGTTGGCGGCGGCGACCGCATGCACCAATTCATCCTGGTTGCCGCCCAGCGAAATCGAGTGGTCTTTTCCCTCAACTTCGTTGTCCCCGACCATCACGATGGCCACGTCCGCTGATTTGGCCAGGGAAGCGGCCCGGTCAATGTCTTTACCGTCATCGAAAATGACTGCATTGTTCTGGTCCGGCCCCCAGGTGTAGCCGTGCCAGGTCACATTGCCCCGGGCGTCAACAAAGTTCCCTTTAACTGCCGCGCCGAGGCGAAGCGCGATGCCTTCCACTGGATCCACTGTATAAAGTGGAAGAACATGGGAACTGCCGCCCCCGCCCGTCATCGCTTTGGCCGCGTACGGCCCGATAACCGCGATGCGTTTCAGGCCGTCGGCATGAAGAGGCAATTCATTGGCATCGTTTTTGAGCAGCACCATGCCTGCCTCGGCGATGCGGCGGGATATTTGGCCGTCCAACGCTTCCGGTACGAGCTGCCGCCTGGGTGGATTGTCGAAGAGGCCGTATTGCATCATGGTCCGAAATCGCCGGATGAGCTTGTCGTCTATCACGGACATGGGGACCTGGCCGGATTGCACGGCCGATTCCAGCGCATCGCCAAAATATTTGCCGGTGGGCATTTCCAGGTCCAAACCCGCCATCGCGCTGGGCACGGTGCTGTGGACCGCGCCGAAATCCGACGTTACAAACCCCTTAAAGCCCCACTCCTTTTTAAGGATCTCGTTCTCCAACTCATCATTTTGGCAGCAATACTCGCCGTTGACTCTCGGATACGCCGACATCACGGACGCGACATTTCCCTGTTGCACTGACGCCTTAAACGCCGGCAAATAGATTTCCCGCAAGGCGCGTTCGCCGACGATTTCGTTGATGGTGAAACGCTGGGTCTCCTGGTTGTTGGCGGCGTAATGTTTGACGTTGGCGATTTCGCCCTCGCTCTGGATACCCTGAATTTCCGCGACGGCCAATTGCGCGACCAAATAAGGATCTTCGCCAAATGCTTCAAAGGTGCGGCCGTTTTGCGGAACCCGCGCGATGTTGACGTCCGGCCCTTCCAGGAGGTCATCATCCATGTCCCTGGCTTCCAGGCCGATCACCGCGCCATATTCCCGAGCCAATCCGGCGTCCCAGCTCGCCGCCAACGAAATGGGCGCGGGCAGGGCGGTCGCGGGCAACTGCTGGTGTTCGTCCCCGGGTCCCATCCCGGCGGGGCCGTTGGCAATGCGAAAACCGGGAATGCCCAGCCGCGGAATCGGCGGGACGTAACGCTGATGATCGGCATCATGGATGCCGTGAAGTTCGGTGATTTTTTCCTGCAAGGTCATCTCGCTCACGAGCAGCCGCGCCCGCGCGTCATCATCGTTGGTGGTGGATTGGGCGCGCACGGCGGGCGCCGCAAGCAAAAGCAAAAACGTCAAATATATCAGAAAGCAGTTTTTGACTGCGGGACGCAGGGCAGAATTAGATTGGTGCATTTGTGGGCCGAATCGTAAGAGAACGGTCGCCTTTGGTAAAGAATCTATAAATAGAC
The DNA here is from genome assembly GCA_030038175.1 of Verrucomicrobiia bacterium. Lineage (GTDB taxonomy): Bacteria > Verrucomicrobiota > Verrucomicrobiia > Limisphaerales > UBA11358 > UBA11358. The sequence continues at coordinate 17,371 of JASHPN010000006.1, read as the reverse complement.
CGTTTGGGCGATGCCGGAAAATGTGGAGAATGGAACGCCACGATCTCCAAAATTGGACGCGCACCCGGGGATAGGGAAAATCGTTCGCACGCTCAGGGGCCCGGCGGCCCCAGCTCGTAATAGCCGTCCATGAAATCGCCCGCGCCGGTGTCAGTCGCAGTCTGAGAGGGAGACGAGGGGGTGAAGGTCACATTCTCGATCCAGGTCCAATTGATGAGGTCGCGCGACACATAAACGCCATACGTTCCCGGGGGTCCCGTTACGGTCAACGTGAATGTCCCGCCCGAATAGGTTGACCCGCCAGGCATGATGGCCGCCAGGGAACTGCCCAGGACCGCCCCGGTGTCGCCAACGGCAATATATTGGTAATTCCCGGACGCGACCGCATATAGGGAATCCGCGGTCCCGACCGTGGATTGCGTCCAATTGATGCCATCCGGAGAGACAAAGACCGGATTGCCCAGTTCATAGTTTGCGGTTACGGCAACAAACAGGCCGTTCGCGAACGTAACGCCGTTAAAATTGGCACTCGTTCCGGAATTTTGCGCCGTCCAGGATTGTCCGCCATTACTGGACGTATAGACCACGCCCTCGGAACCCACCGCCACAAACAAGCCGTTGCCATAGGCGACACCGTTCAGATTGTTGCTTCCCAGGTCCCCATCATTGACGAAATTCCAACTCACGCCATCGCTTGACCACAAGGTCGTCCCAAACGAACCCACGGCAACATATAGTCCCTGACCGAACGTGATCGCCAACAGCGCGTCAGACGTCCCCGAAGGGTTGACGGTCCACGTGGTCAAATTGGCTGACGACACGGTTTTCCCATCGCTCCCGACCGCCACGAATCCGGCTGTTGGCCCATAAACGATCGCATCCAGAGAAATTCCGGTCTGATAACCTGTGGCCCAAACGACAGCGTTTGATGAAGAAACGATTACGCTGTCAACCCCCGGCGTAGTGCCACCGGCAGTGTTGACCGTGGCGACGAACATCGGTTGGGGAATGCGTCCAAACGCTATTCCCGTGACATACGCGTTGTAGAATGTGGTGAACGACTCGATAGAGGAGTTCGTATCCAACTGCCACCGATAGCCGTTGGTCGAAGTAACGATGGCCGGCAACTGATTATCACCGTGCCCTCCCGCCACAAATAGATTTGTCCCTGCCGCAGTCGTCCCGTAAACGATGGCGTTCAGTGCGCCCAGCGAGGGATTTTCCAGCACATTGGCCCAATCGCCTGACACGCTGATATCCGTAAAATTCGTCTCTATGACATTGTAGCCAATGCCGACGAAGTGGTTATTCCCGTCTGACGTGATTGAATTGAAAGCGGGATCATAGTAATTGGTCCAATGGATTCCCCCGGACGAAGTGTTAATGGAATAAGTCGTTGACTGCGCCACGATAAATTCCCCGCTCCCATTGACATCGGCATAGATAACCGAACCGCCAAACAGACCATTCGTGGACTGGTTCCAGGTGTGGCCATCGGTCGAATCGAAAAGGCCGGTATAGCTGCCCACGGCCACGAACGTCCCGCCGCCATAAGCGATTCCTTGAAAGCTTTCGCCATTGCCACTGTTTACGGTCGCTGCGGTCCAGGATTGGCCGTTTGGCGAGCTCAGGATCGTACAGTTGTCACCCCCCGCCTCAAACTCAGTGTCGCCATAGGCAACGGCATTGAGATTTTCAGACGTTCCGGAGCTTGCCTGATTCCAAATGGCTCCGCCATCGGACGAATACCAAACAGCGCCAGCCTCGCCCACCGCTACAAAATTGCCTCCGCCGTACGCCACGTCATTGAATCCCCCGCTCGTCCCAAGCCCCCCTGCCTGTGCATTCTGCACCCAGTTTACGCCATCCACCGACGTCAAAACGATATTCATTGTGACGTTCGTCGCGCTCACGCCCACTGCGACGAAAACGCCGGCAGCATAAGTCACCGCCGTCAGGTTGACGTTAACGGGCGCTACCTGTTCTGACCAATTTATACCATCGGCGGAAGTGGCGATCGCGCCATATTGGCCCACTGCGACATATCCACCGTTGCCGTAAGTGATACTATTCAGCGTATTTGCAGTTGGCAGCGGATTGCGCCAAGTCCAAAGATCCAGTGGACTGGCCAGCGGTCGGACTGGAAATGCAGCCCAAAAGAGCATCACCATAACAATGGCTTTTACAGCCGTTTTTACGATTAAGTCCCTGTTTTCCCCATTCACAGTGATTTTCATAAGTCTCCTATTTTTACCGTCCTAACGATGATAGTCCCATCATCGAATACCCAAACTGAAGACAATCTTATGATACAAATAATCAAATTTGTCAAGCTTAAAAGCAGCATCGGCGATATTCATAGTAGTCCAACGGCTTGACATAGAGACAACGCTGATGACGAAAATTGGAACAGAGCTATAACGTTAAAGATTTATCGGGCGATATGATGCAAAAGTGGTAAACCGAGCGCAAAAACCCGCGTTTTATTTGGAAAACAGCGAAAAACTTGAGTAAACGAGTGCGGTAAACGAAAGGGCATATCCCGGTAAACGAAACGCCAAAACACTGGACGTCGCATCTCCCAGGCCGAAGCTCATGAGCGGGGGCAGGTCCAACCGTGGTTAAGCCCCCTTCCATACTTGACGCAACACGCAATACGCGACACGTACCACAATCAATCATCATCCGTCGTCTTCATCGTGGAAACCGGATACGCCTCATGCCCTTTCCCCGCGCGCCACAAAATGTGATTGAACAGATCCTCCGGGCATTGGTCCTCCTTCTCTAATGGCAATTTGGCTGAAACCAGGGCGTCCCGGCGCAGTTCCGGATCCACAATTTGGTACGGCGCCGGGTTCATTTCATCCAACGGCACCTGATTCGTTACGGCCTCGTATGGCGTAAAATCGGGCGTGTCGGTGAAACAATCGAACATCGGCGTGGCCGTGGCGTCCATTTGATTCATCGGCGGCAGGCCGAGGATCAGTTCAATCGTCCGCACCAGGCTCGTTTGGTTGTATTGCGTGCTTACGACTGTATGGCGCCTGGTGTAGGCGCTGATGACGTAAGCCGTAGTCCGATAGCCGCTCACATGATCCCAACCGGATTGCGGATCGTCCTCCACGGCGAAGATGCAGGTATTTGACCAAAATGAGGAATGGCTCACGGCGTCCACCAGGCGGCCAAATGCCAAATCGTTATCGGCAACCTGCGCTTCCGGCGTAGGCGAGCCGAATCGCGTGCCGCTGGTGTGATCGTCCGGCAGCCAAACGATGGCCAAATTCGGAAAATTGCCATTGGCCTCAAATTGCTTGAGCGACTTGATGAAATGCGCAGCCCGGCAAACGTCCGGGACGGCGAGATTCCATCCGATGGCATTGGGTTCCATATAATGCTGAAGGAAGAGGAGATCCATTTGGTTGGAATACGTGATGAGATGGGTGCCATTCAGGAAATCGTGGTAACAATCTAAAAAGACGGGTTTGCGGCGATGCGCCGCATTCGTCCAGCGAGCACGCGCCTCGCTGAACTCGCCGAAATCGCCGACCGTGCGGCCATGCTCGAGGGCATCATTCCAAATGAAGCCCGCCGGGGAATAAATCAGGGCATCATCGCCGCCGTAGCTGCGCGGCCAGCCGGCAAAACTGCGCTCCATGTAATCGGTCGCGATGGCGGCATCGGTCCATTCGTGGCCGTCCGCGCTCAAAATGCCGCAACAATACGTGTTGTCGAGCAGCACAAAATCGCGGCACATCTGATGTTCATTGGGAGTCACACTCTCGCCATACACACACAGATCGGCCTCGCCATTGCCTTCAGTCATGTCACCGAGCACCTGGTCGTAAGTGCGGTTTTCCTTGATGATATAAATGACATGCTGGAAAACGCTCGGCTCGCCGGCGCGCTCGGGCACCGGTTGCGCCGGACGCCCGGGCCGCGCCGCGCGTTGCGCCTCCGCCAGCAGCGGATAACGCAAGTCCGCCAGCGCCGTTTGGGTAAACTCTTTCAATTCCACTTCGGACGGCACAGGCACGAGGGACAGCGAGCCGTAATATTGTTTGGTCCGATATTCCGTGTGGCCGTGCGGTCCCGGCCGGCCTGGGCCCATGCTCTTGATGTTCGCCACGTCAATGCTCTTCAGATGGCTGTTATAGGCAATCGCACCGGGAAACCAGCCCACCGGGATCAGGCCCTCCAACTCCGAATGAGGCGGATTAAATCGGAAAACGGCCACAGCGTTCTGGGTGCCGTTGCAAACGAATAGAGTCCTTCCCGATTTATTGAACGCGAGGGCATTGGGTTGCGCTCCAAACAAATCGGCCGGATTTTGCCGCGCGCAAAGGGTTTCGACGATTTTATCCGTGCGGGTGTCAATCACGCTCACGGTGTCCTCGGCCGCGTTGGCGCAGACTACATATTTGCCGTCGGGCGAACGCGCCAGGGCGCAGGCGTGGCGGCCGGTGACAATTTCAGCAAGTTCGTTCGATCCCGACTGGCTCAAATCAATGACCGAAACCGAACCTTCGGATGCGATATAACGCGAATCCACGCGCACGGTCGTCCCTAGCCCAGCGGAATCCACGAGGTCTCCTTTGGCCGGACGACACCCGCCCCAGTTGCTGACGTAAAGTTTGTTCCGGCACAGAACTATGTCATAGGGCGCGACGCCGACGTTCCACAGGCGCTGCAGCCGGCCCGTGGCTGCATCCAGTTCGGCGACGCGATTACCAAGATTCAGGGCCACGTAAAGGCGCTTGCCATCCGCTGAAACCGCCAGGCCGGTCGGGATATCAGCGGCACGTTCGCGGGTATAGGCGGGCGGCAACGGCAGTGAATACAACGGAGCGATTTTGTGCTCCTTGTCCATGCTGAAAACCTTAATATCGCCGTTCACGTTCGAAAGATAAATGCGCGAACCATCCGGTGAAAAGGCCAGGCCGGTGAAACTCAGTTCGCCTGTCTCACTGGGATTAAGAATCATTGACGAAGTCGGAACTGTGGGCGGCAGGTGATCATTTTCCGGCAAAAGAACGCGTTGAAGGATTCGTCCGCTGGCGGGGTCCACGGCAGTCAATTCGGGCGTGAGGCCGGAAGTCACCAGACAACGTCCGTCCGGTGAGAGCGCCAGTGCATTGGGCCGTATTCTGCTGAGTGGCACCTGTATTCCGGCGGGCGTGACTAATTGATTCACCGGCGTTTCCAGACCGCCGGCAACGCGGCCTACAATCTGAGTCGTCGAACTAAAATCATTGTCAAGAGCGCAATGACCGCGAAAACCAAATAAAACCGCCAAAGTAAACCAAAAAGCCTTTCCCATTTTCATCCGCGTCCAGCATGAAGGTAAAACCACTGGACGCAAGTCACGTTCGTGTGAAAATCAAAAAATAATTTCTTGCATGCAGGACTTAAGCCGTTCATTTTTAAAGAAATATGAAAGCATCGTTAGTGGCCATTTTAATTTTGCTTTCGGGGGTCTCCTTAAGAGCGCAAGGCACCATTTCCCCTCGCGATTCGATATACCTGGCGGGCTGGCCGGTTGAGAATGAGAACGAATTCCCGTTCAATCTCTTGTCCAATACCCAACTCACGTCATCACCGCTCGGCGTGCTTTTCGTGGATTTTCTCTCGCTGTTTGATCGTCCGGGCAACTACCAACCGCCGCTGCAGTTAATCGAACCTACGACCCCTCCGCCGGAGTTGATTCCTCCGATCTTGACTCAACCGCCGCCGATCGTCATTCAGCCCATTCAGCCGATCATTTTGCAGTATCCGCCGTCGCCTGTTCAAATCATTGATCCGGAACCGCCAGGCGGCGTAATAATTACTATCGGAGTCATTGACACTACATACTCAGCGCCTTCACCTCCTATTTTGGCGCCAACTGATCCGGTCCTGACATTCGGATCGGCCGTGGAACCGGCGCCGGAACCGTCCACCTGTTTCCTCGTCGCGGTCGCTCTGGGATTGCTCGCGCTGAAGCGGTCTGTCCAGAAGCGCCAGGCATAGTTGTAGAAAACATTCAAAGAGAGCGAAAAGCCCTGTCAGGGGCAAAATCTTCAGTCCTTGTCCGCAACGTCTGATCTGCGCTCATTTTGATTCTTCGAAAAAAAATTCATTCGATAACCGGATTCAAGTGAGGCATTTTACTTGTTCTGAAAGCAATCGGAACATCTGAAAGCTCCGCGGACGCCCGTTATTCCACCGGCCATCTGGTCCGGCGTTTGCTGGCGCTGGCGTGGCAGTTTCGCTACGACTGCGTGATGTCCGTGGTATTGAGCCTGTTTCTGCTGCTCCTGGGCATCGTCGGGCTCAAATTGCTGGGCGTGGTGATTGACGTCATCCGCCATGCCCTCAACCCGTCCGGAACACCCGCGCCGCAATATCCGTTTGGCTGGCACCCGCCCGCCGAATGGTCTCCCTTGCAGATTGTCACCACCCTGTCGCTCGCCATCGTGGCGCAGGCCATCCTGCGCGCGGGACTTACCTATACTTACAACATGACCACTGCCCGGTTGACCCAGGGTGAGATCGTGCCGGAATTGCGCGCGCAGGTTTACGCAAAATTACAGCGATTAAGCTTCAGTTTTTTTGACGTGCACGGCTCCAATTCCATTTTCAATCGCGTGACCGGTGATGTGCAAAATACGCGCCTCTTCGTGGACGGCGTGTTGTTGCAGGGCGTGAACATGATCTTGACCCTGGTGGCGTACGCTTTTTTTATGTGGCGCATCCAGCCGGGGCTCACGGTGGCGTGCCTGTCCGTATCGCTGCCGTTATGGTGGGTGTCGCACTATTATTCGGGACGCCTGCGCCCGGGATATTTGCGGAATCGCGAGCTCACGGACCGCATGATCCTGTTGTTCAGCGAAAGCGTGCGCGGCATGCAAACGGTCAAGGGATTTGCCGCGGAACCGTATCAGGTCCAACGATTCGAAGAGGCCAACGACACCGTTTCTTCGCAGCAGCGAAAAATCTTTTGGGACCTGTCAGTTTTTACCCCGAGCACGCAAATGCTGTCGCAGTTGAGCCTCGTGATTCTGTTCGCCTACGGCGGCTGGCTTTATGTCCAGGACAGGATTGCCCTCGGCAGCGGGCTGGTGGTCTTTGCGGGCTTGCTTCAACAGTTCACCGGCCAGGTTGCCACCATTTCGACCATTGCCAATTCAGTGCAACAAAGCCTTGCGGCCGCGCGCCGCGTCTTTGAAGTGATGGACACGCCCGTGGAAGTGGAAAGCAAGCCCAGCGCCATCGTGCCGGCGCGCTTGTCGGGGATAATCGTTTTCGAAAACGTCACGTTTCATTACCGGCCGGAAAAATCCGCGCTCTCGGGAATTTCGTTTGAAGCGAAGCCGGGCCAAATTATCGGCATTTTTGGAACGACCGGCGCGGGCAAGAGCACGCTTTTGGGAATGATTCCCCGATTTTACGATCCGAGGCAGGGCCGGATTCTGGCGGATGGAAATGACTTGCGGGACCTGGACCTGGACGCGTTTCGGCGGCAGATTGGCATCGTCTATCAGGAAAGCTTTCTGTTTTCAAACACCGTGGCGGCGAACATCGCGTTCGGCCATCCGCACGCAACCATGGAACAGATCGAACGCGCCGCGCGCATCGCCTCGGCCCATGATTTCATTTCCGCGCTGTCCCACGGCTATAACACGGTGCTGGGCGAATCCGGTGTGGATTTGTCCGGCGGCCAGCGCCAGCGTTTGGCCCTGGCGCGAGCGCTGTTGTTGCAGCCGCCCATTTTGATCCTCGACGATCCAACGGCCTCGGTGGACGCGCGCACGGAGAATGAAATTGTGACCGCCCTGCGCGGCGCGATGACCGGCCGGACGGCATTCGTCGTGTCGTCGCGGTTGAGCCTGCTCCGGCGCGCAGACATCATCCTGGTTTTGGAAAATGGGCGCCTCACGCAAACCGGAACGCATGATCAGCTTGCGCATCGGCCCGGCATTTATCACGAGACTGCGCTCCTGCAAATCATGGACCTGGACGAGCCCACGGGAAAGGCCGCGTGAGAACGAACGGGAAAAAGACAAAATCGCCTGCCACGCCCATCGAGAAAATAGATGCCGCGCGGGAGGCGATTACGTATTACAACCCCGCGGAAGAGCGCGAAGCCGACAAGGCGCCGCTGCAGCCCAAACTCATCCGGCGAATTTTTCACTATACCAATCCGTACGCCGCCAGGCGCAACTGGCTGTTCATCCTGACGTTTATCCGCGGCATCCAGCTCCCGCTCCTGGCCTACCTGATCGCCGCGACCATCAACGGACCGATCGCCCACCGCAATCTGCGCGAAATCGATCACTATGCGGCGGGCTATTTCGCGCTGGCGCTATTCACGATTATCACCATCCATTTTCGCCAGCGTTTTGCCCTCGAACTGGGTGAAGCGGTCGTCCACGACATGCGGTCGGAACTGTTCGGCAAACTGATGACGATGCCGATGTCGTTCTATAACCAGACGAAATTTGGACGTATCATCAGCCGGATGACTTCGGACATTGACAGTGTGCGCGCCGGGGTCCAGGACGTGGCGTTTGTGCTGGTGGTGCAGGCGCTGCAAATGGCCGTGTCCGCGGCCCTGATGGCATGGTACGACTGGAAATTATTTTCCCTGATGATCATCCTCGTGCCCTTCATCTGGCTCGTGAACGAAAACTACCGGCACGAAATGAGCCGGCGCCTTCGCAAGGTGCAGGACTCCTGGAGCCGCGTCGCTTCGACCCTCGCCGAATCCGTGAGCGGCATTCGGGTCACGCAAGCCTTTGTGCGGCATGAAATCAACGCGGGATTCTTCCGCAAACTGATTGACGTCCACGGCGAGAACAACGTCGGCGTGGCGCAAGCATCGGCGGTGTTTGTCCCGCTGCTGCAATTGAAGAGCCAGCTTTTCCTGGGCGCGATGGCGTTTCTGGGCGCCTTTGGCGTCCTTCGCTGGCATGGCTGGCTGCACATGGATGTCGGCGATTTGGTGATGTTCTTTTTTCTCGCGAACCTGTTTTTCGACCCGGTCCAGGTCATTGGCAACCAGCTCAACCAGGCCTTCATGGCCATGGCCGGCGCGGAACGGCTGTTCCGAATGCTGGACCAAGAGCCGGAATGGGTGGATGCCGCCGACGCAATACCCGCGCCGCCGATTCAAGGGCGCGTGGAATTTCAACACGTCTGTTTCGAATACAAACCGGAACGGCCGGTCCTGACGGACATTTCCTTTGTCGCCCAGCCCGGGCAGACGGTGGCGCTGGTGGGCCACACCGGCAGCGGCAAAACTACGCTCGTGGGCCTGCTGCAAAAATTTTATCTGCCGATCCGCGGCCGCGTGCTGGTGGACGGCCTGGACCTGAACGCCGTCACCGGCGATTCTCTGCGCGCGCAAATGGGCAGTGTGCAGCAGAACAATTTCCTCTTCACCGGCACCGTGCTGGACAACATCCGTCTGGCCAAACCACATGCCATGGAAGAAGACGTGCGCGCCACGCTGGAAGCATTGGATTGCCTCGATTTGTTGGAAGCGCTGCCGCAGAAGTTGCAAACGGCCGTCACCGAACGCGGTTCGTCGCTGTCATTCGGGCAAAGGCAGCTCGTCTGCTTTGCGCGCGCGATGCTGGCCAATCCACGCATCGTTGTGCTGGATGAGGCAACGAGCGCCATTGATACGGTCACCGAGGCGCGGTTGCAGCGGGCGCTGGAGATATTACTTCGAGGACGCACGGCTTTCATCGTTGCGCATCGCCTCAGCACCATTCGCAAGGCCGACCTCGTCCTGGTGATGGACCAGGGCCGTATCGCCGAACGCGGCACCCATGAATCCCTGTTGCGTGAAAATGGGATCTACGCGCGGTTACACCGGGAGTTTGTAAATAAGAATTCTGAGCATTGAGATAAATTTTGAAAGGTTTTAAATCATTCAGCCCGACGCTCGGACGTTGATAGAAACCTGGCCGGCAATGCCGCCCGCATCTGAAGCGCGTAGGGCTGGCATCTTTGTAGTAAACGCGAAAAAAGATTTTCAATCTCCGTCAGGAGCGGCATCTTCTGCGCATGGCCGACACTTACTCACAGATTTATATCCATATCATCTTCGCTGTTGAAGGAAGGCAAAATCTAATCCGTCCCGAACACGATGACGAATTGCAGAAGTACATCGCCGGCATCGCCACGGCAGAGAAACAAAAACTGATTGCCATCAATAATATGCCGGACCATCTGCATATGTTGGTGGGTCTGCGTCCCGATTCCTCTCTTTCGGATTTTGTTCGCGCAATAAAGGCCAACTCTTCCCGACTCGTCAATGAGAGGCGCCGGGTGATCGGAAAATTTTCATGGCAGGAAGGTTTTGGAGCGTTTTCATACGCGCGGTCACAGTTGGGAACGGTTATCCGGCACATCGAAAATCAGCCGAAACATCATCAGAAGAAATTGTTCCGCGAGGAATACGTTGAACTGCTGGAAAAATTTAATGTAACCTATGACGAGCGGTATATTTTCAAAGCGGACACCGCCGAATCCAGAATAAGCCGCTCCTGACGGAGCTCTCCATTGGCTTGGTCGGTCTTCTACAACGATGTCAGCCCTCCGGGCTTCAGTGATGGCGGATCAAATCCCCTCAGGAACGATGTTTTCCATAATCAAATATCGAAAAACATTTCGACAGCACAAAAATAAAAACCGCGCCGTGATTTTAAAATCCCGCCGCGGTATTTGATTATAATTCGTTTAGGCTGCCGACAACGCGGCGGCGGCTTCGCCGTTCGCCTGGCCGTTCTCCGAGTGTTCGATCGGATTGGTGTAACCGACTTTCACATCGAGGCCAAGAGATTGCATTTCCTTGACGAGCACGTTAAACGACTCGGGGATGCCCGCTTCGAGAGCGTTGTCGCCCTTGACAATGCTTTCGTAAATGCGGGTGCGTCCCTGGACGTCGTCGGATTTGACGGTGAGCAATTCCTGGAGCGTGTAGGCGGCGCCGTACGCTTCCATGGCCCACACTTCCATTTCGCCGAAGCGCTGGCCGCCGTATTGCGCCTTGCCACCCAGCGGCTGCTGGGTGACGAGCGAATAAGGACCAACGGCGCGAGCGTGAATCTTGTCCGCCACCAAATGCCCCAGCTTCATCATGTAGATGTAACCGACCACAATTTCCTGGTCGAAGGCATCGCCCGTGCGGCCATCATAGAGGATGGTCTTGGCGTGCTCCGGCAGCTTGGCTTCCTTCAGGTAATTGCGAATGTCCTTTTCGCGGATACCGTCAAAGACCGGCGTGGCAAATTTCAAGCCGAGCAGTTTGGCCGCCCAGCCCAGGTGCGTTTCCAGCACCTGGCCGACGTTCATGCGCGACGGCACGCCCAGCGGGTTCAAAACAATTTCCACCGGCGTTCCATCCGCCAGGAACGGCATGTCCTCTTCCTTGACGATACGGGCAACGACACCCTTGTTTCCGTGGCGCCCGGCCATTTTATCTCCGACGGATAATTTGCGCTTGGACGCAACATAAACTTTGACGGATTTGACAATGCCGCTCTCGGCGCCTTCCCCGGCTTCCGCACGTTCGATCTCTTCGTCGTATTGCATCTGGACGTCGTCGAACTTCTTTTTGAACTGGCCGATGATTTCGCTGATTTTGTTGCGAATGGGCGAAGGATCGATCTCGATGCGGTCATGGACCATCGCGAGTTTGCGCAACAGCGTCTTCGTGATTTTGCGGTTGGCCGGGATGATGATTTCACCGGTCTCCGAATTGACCACGTCAAGCGGGATTTTTTCGCCGAGCAAAATATTGCTCAACGCTTCGGTCAACTGGTCCTGCAATTCGCCGACCTTCTTCTTGTGCTCGTCTTCGATTTGTTTGGCCTGGCGTTTTTCCTCGCTGGCGGTGGAGCGGCTGCTGCGCTCGCCCTCTTTCTTCGAGGACACTTTCACGTCCATGACAATGCCATAGGTCCCGGAAGGAACCTTCAACGAGGTGTCTTTCACGTCGGCGGCTTTTTCGCCGAAAATCGCGCGGAGCAACCGTTCTTCCGGCGCAAGTTCCGTTTCGGACTTCGGCGTGATTTTGCCGACGAGGATATCGCCGGGCTTCACTTCCGCGCCCACGCGAATGACGCCGTCCGTCCCGAGATTTTTCAGGGCTTCATCGCCCAGGTTCGGGATGTCGCGGGTGATTTCTTCGGGACCGAGCTTGGTGTCGCGCGCGGCCACTTCAAATTCATCAATGTGAATCGAAGTAAAGATGTCTTCCTTGACAATTTTTTCGCTGATCAGAATGGCGTCCTCGAAGTTATAACCGTTCCACGGCATGAACGCGACCAGCACGTTCCGTCCCAGCGCCAGTTCAGCATTCTGAGTGCAGGGACCGTCGGCAATGACCTGCCCTTTCTTAACGTGATCGCCTTTCTGGACCAGAATTTTCTGGTTGATGCACGTCGCCGCGTTTGAGCGCATGAACTTGCGAATGGGATAAACCCAAACACCCTTTTCAGGATCGTTCTTAATCTTCTTTTTGCTTTCGGGCAATTTCCCATCGGAAGTAATGACGACCTGATCGCCAGTCACGGAGGCGACTTTGCCGGATTCGTCCGATACCACCACCGCGCGGGAATCCCGGGCCACACGGTCTTCCAACCCGGTGGCCACGAAGGGCGCTTCAGTAACGAGCAGAGGGACCGCCTGGCGTTGCATGTTGGAACCCATGAGCGCGCGGTTGGCGTCGTCGTGCTCCAGGAAGGGAATCAAACTGGCGGCAATGGACACCAATTGCTTGGGCGAAATATCCATGTAATCCACGCGCGGGGGCTCAACGTCCACAAACTCGCCGCGGGCGCGGCAAACGACACGCTCGGTGGTGAAATGCCCCCGGCCGTCAATCGGTGAATTGGCCTGCGCCACTATATATTGCTCCTCGCGGTCGGCGGTAAGATATTCGATGTCATCGGTCACCCGGCCGTCCTTGACCTTGCGATAAGGAGTTTCCAGAAAACCGAAATCATTGATGCGCGCAAACGAGGCCAGCGACGCAATCAAGCCAATGTTCGGCCCTTCCGGCGTCTCAATCGGACAAATACGTCCATAGTGCGAGGGGTGAACGTCGCGGACTTCGAAGCCTGCGCGGTCGCGGCTCAAGCCGCCCGGCCCCAGGGCCGACAATCGCCGTTTGTGCGTCAGCTCGGCCAGCGGATTGATCTGGTCCATGAACTGCGACAATTGGGAGCGGCCAAAGAAGTCGCGAATGACCGCGGACAACGCCTTGGGATTGATTAACTTTTGTGGCGTCATCGCCTCCACGCTTTGATCGAAGAGGGTCATGCGCTCTTTGACCAGGCGTTCCGTGCGGGCGAGGCCCACGCGGCACTGGTTGGCCAGCAACTCGCCGACCGTGCGGATGCGGCGGCTGCCCAGGTGATCAATATCATCCAGGCTGCCTTCGCCCTTCTTGAGGCGAAGCAGGTATTTGGTGGCCGAAACCAAATCATCCTTGGTCAAAATCCGGGAGTCATTGTCCTTGAGACCCAGCTTTTGGTTGATTTTATAGCGGCCGACACGGCCCAAATCGTAACGTTTCGGGTCAAAAAACAATCGGCGCAGCAAGGCTCGGGCGTTTGCCGCCGTGGGCGGGTCGCCGGGACGCAACCGCCGGTAAATGTCCTTCAAGGCTTCGTCTTCGTTCTTGGCGGGATCCTTTTTCAGGCACTTAATCATGATGCCCTCGTCCACCGACGTGTCCACCACCTTGATTTTGTTGACGCCCAGTTCGGCAATTTGCTTCACGACCGCCTTGGAAAGCGGTTCAAAAGCACGCGCCACAACCAGTCCTTTCGCTTCGTCGCTCGCGTCCTGAATGAGGACGTAATTCGGCAGATCATCGAGTTTTTCCGCTTCCTTGACCGTCATCTCTTCCACTTCATAGAACAGCTTGAGGATCTCTTCATCCGTGCCGCGAACGGCGCCGCCATTGTCCTTGGCCTTGGAACCCTTTTCCTTGTCATCGTGATCGAGGAAACTCAATGCGCGGAAAAATGTCGTCGTCAGGAATTTGCGGCGGCGTTTTTTGCGGTCCAGGAAGACATACAACAAATCGCTGGTGTCAAACTGCGCTTCGTACCATGAACCCCGGTCCGGAATAACCCGGAAACTATGGAGCATTTTGCCGTTGGGATGCTGGGTGGCTTCGAAGGCAATGCCCGGCGACCGGTGCAATTGGGAGACGACGACGCGCTCGGCGCCATTGATGACAAATGTGCCCTGCGGAGTCATGAGGGGCAGTTCGCCCATGAACACTTTTTCTTCCTTGGCGCTTTTGCTTTCCTCTTTGAGGAGAAAGGTGACATAAAGCGGCGCGCCATAGGTCAGGCCCTCGCGCAGGCATTCGAGCCAGTTCACTTTCGGCTCGCCGATTTCATAGGAATCGTAGTCGAGGACACATTTCGTGTCATAGCTTTCGATGGGAAAGACTTCCCGGAAAACCGCCTCGAGACCGACGTGCTTGTCGCGTCGTTTGGGCGTCGTGCCGCCCTGCAGAAATTCCTTGTAGGAATTGGTCTGCAATTCGATCATGTTCGGCGGCGATACGACTTCCTTGATCTTGCCGAAGTTGATTCTTTCAGTGGCTCGCGATGACATTTTTGACCTTTATTTTCGTCCTCGCCACAAGAGAGCAGGCCTTCCGCCGGCTTCCCTGCAAAAACGACGACGATTACTTTTGTTTAACGACAATGGACAAGCCTGCCGCGTTCAACGGCAAACTTGTCACAGCAAATTTTCAATTTTAACCGGTTCGTAACCTAAAACTTTTCGCAAAAAAATTTGAGCTGGAGCGGCGCTCCATGAACGCCGCTCCAACTGATAATTTACTTCACTTCCACTTTTGCGCCAGCTTCTTCGAGCTTCTTTTTGGCGTTGTCCGTGTCGGCTTTGTTGGCGCCTTCCAGCACTGGTTTGGGCGCGCCTTCCACCAACGCCTTGGCTTCGGCCAGGCCCAGGCCGGCTTTCACTTCGCGGACAGCCTTGATGACGGCGTTCTTCTTGTCCGCCGGAACAGATGCGAGGATCACGTCAAAAGTATCCTTGGCGGCGGCGGGAGCCGCGGCGGCGCCACCGGCAGCCGGAGCGCCAGCGGCCGCAACCGCGACGGGCGCGGCGGCAGAAACGCCCCATTTGGCTTCCAGTTGTTTCACCAGGTCGGCGGCTTCAATCACCGTCAACTTGCTCAATTCCTCAACGAGGTTTCCTAATTCGGCCATTTTACTACTTCTACCTTTCTTTCGTCTCGTCGTTTGCCGGAGCCCCGGCAGTATTGAGTTCGCAGTCCGCGAACCGACGATTTACGTTGTTATTTGTTGTTTGTTTTATCCCGATTTGAAATTTCAAATTCCAAATCGAAAATTCTTTAATCTTCAAATTCCCCAATTCAACCCTTTTCCGCCCTGGCCTTAATGACCTGCGCCAACTGCGTGGCCGGCGTATTGATCAACGTGACCAGCTTGGTGGCCGGCGCATTGAGCAGGCCAAGCAGTTTGGCCCGCAACACTTCCAGGCTCGGCAGGTCAGCCAGCGCAATGATACCGGCTTCCTCCAATCGCTGGTTGTTCAGGTAACCGAATTTGACCTTTAATTTGTCAAATTCCGCGGCAAAATTCTTCAGGGCCTTGGCCGCGCTCGAAATGTCTTTCTGTCCGGTCACAACCGCCATTTGCCCGGCGAGCGAACCGTTCAATTCAGCCACGCCGGCTTCCTTGGCGGCGATCCGGAATACCGAATTTTTCACCACATGCACTTCCGCGCCCGCCTGCACGAGGCGTTTGCGAAGCTCGGTCAGGTGCGCCACCTTGAGCCCTTTGTAACCGACGACGATGAAGAACGGCGAGGCGTTCAATCGCGCGGCATATTCTTTTGTCAAAATTTGTTTTTCTGCACGCATGGATTGGTAATAGGTTAAAAGTTAAAGATCAGGCTGCCATCGCAAATTCACGCATGTCCACGCGCACGGCCGGGCTCATCGTGGCCGACAGCGTGCAGCTATGCACATACTGCCCTTTGACACTTTGCGGCCGGGCCTTGGTCACCGCCTCGATCACGGCGCGCGCATTCTCTTCGATCTGCTCGGGTTTGAACGACGCCTTGCCCACGATCACGTGAACGTTGCCCGCTTTGTCGGTCTTAAATTCCACACGGCCGGCCTTCACTTCCTTCACGGCTTTGGCCGTGTCATCGGTGACGGTGCCGGTTTTGGGATTGGGCATCAGGCCGCGCGGTCCCAGCACTTTGCCCAGTTTGCGCACTTCCACCATGGCCTCGGGCGTGGCCACCGCCACGTCAAATTCCGCCCAACCTTCGTTGCATTGCTTGATCATGTCCTCAAAGCCGACAAATTCGGCCCCGGCCGTCCTGGCGGCATCGGCGGCTGCGCCCTTGGCGAAGACCAAAACGCGGACGGTCTTGCCGCTGCCGTGAGGCAACGGAACCGTCCCGCGCACCATCTGGTCCGATTGCTTGGGATCCACCCCCAGGCGAAACGCGAGATCAATCGTCTCGTTAAATTTCGCCCTGGGAAATTTTGCCAGGACGCCGACCGCTTCCTTAAGGGGATATGCCTTCTGGGCGTCCACAACTTCCAAAGCCTTCTTGTAACGTTTGCTATGTTTTTGTGCCATTCTTTTTGGTGCGGTTCAAACGAGTTTTTGGCTCTCCCGCGGCTATTGTTATTTTGTCAAACTATTGTCCGGTCGAAATTTCTCAATGAGCTCAACCGCTTCCGCTCGCTCACGCGGGCGGCTGTGTTCGTCAACCAACCACTTCAATGCCCATGCTGCGGGCGGTGCCGGAAATGACGCGAACCGCTGCTTCCTCGGAGGTCGCGTTCATGTCCTTGGATTTCATCTTCACAATGTCCAAAATCTGTTTGCGCGTGACCTTGCCAACTTTTTCTTTGTTGGGCGTCTTCGATCCGGCCGTAATGCCTGCGGCTTTCTTGAGCAACACGGAAGCCGGAGGCGACTTGGTAATAAAAGTGAACGACTTGTCCTGATAGACCGTGATGACGACCGGAATGACAAGCCCGGCGTCGTTTTTGGTCACGGCGTTAAACTCCTTGCAGAAGCCCATGATATTCACACCGTGCTGGCCCAACGCCGGGCCTACGGGCGGCGCGGGATTTGCCTGCCCGGCCGGAATCTGCAATTTAATCTGTCCTGTAACTTTCTTTGCCATACTTTTTGTTCGTTAAATTCGTTAAACCGTTGAAGCGTTGAAGCGGCGAAACTTCCGCCAACTGAACCGCTTCAACGCTTCAACGTTTTAACGGTTCAACGATTCTATCATGCTTTTTCCACCTGCCAATACTCCAGTTCCACCGGCGTATTACGTCCAA
>JASHPN010000049.1 GCA_030038175.1 Verrucomicrobiia bacterium | reverse complement strand
GTGTTTGCGTGCGGCGATTGCCGCCGGGGCCAAAGCCTCGTCGTATGGGCGTTTAACGAAGGCCGGGGCGCGGCCCGCGAATGCGACCGTTTCCTGATGGGGGCAACGGATTTGCCGTAATTTACTCACCCGCCAGGGCAGGGTGAGGCAGGCCCTTAGGACGAAAACCCGGCCCCTTTAAAGGAGATCAGCCGAACTTTCGCTCAAAACCCCGGAAAATAGGTGAAAATCCCGCCTGTGAAACCTCAACTATTACCGTTATTTAGGCACAAAGCTTGCTGACATAGTTGCTTTAATTTGGTTTCAACGGGCATTTCTTTAGGCCCGCTGAGCCTGGATTGGATGTTTCTACAGGAATGAATCGTTGCTTGCGAATATTGCATTTGGAAGACGAACCGGATTTTGCCGAGTTGGTCAGCACCATGCTTAACCAGGACAGCCTCGACGTAAAAATTCTCCGGGTGGGAGACAAGCAAGCTTACCAGGAGGCGTTAGACACTGAGAAATTCGACCTCATTTTATCGGATTTTCATTTGCCGTCGTTTACCGGTTTGGATGCTCTGGCCATCGCTCGCAAAAAATGCCCCTCGACGCCATTCATTTTGATTTCCGGCACGATCGGCGAAACCGCGGCCGTTGAAAGCCTCAAGGCCGGTGCGACCGATTATCTGCTCAAGCAAAAACCGGAAAGGCTGCCATCGGCGGTCCGGCGCGCCGTGGACGAGGCGTCGGAGCGGGTCAAACTTCGCCAGACTGAGGCGGAACTGGCCCGTCGCGAAAAATATTTTCGCACCCTTACGGAAAATTCTCTCGACGTGCTCTCGATTGTCGATCGTGAGGGGATTTTCACGTATGTAAGCCCGTCCATTGAGCATACCCTGGGCTGGATGCCGTCTGAATTAACCGGGCAAAGCTCCTTTACTCGCGTGCATCCCGATGATTTGCCGCGGCTTATGGAATCGTTCCAGAACCTGCTGGATTATCCTCAAAGAGCAGTGCGAATTGAATGCCGGCAACAGCACAAAAAAGGTTCCTGGGTGCATCTTGAAATCTTTGCCAGGAATGAATTTGCCGACCCGGATATCGCCGGCATCGTCGCTCATACGCGGGACGTGACCGATCGGTGGCGGGCTGAAGATGAGTTGCGTCATAGTGAAAAGCAATACCGTCTCCTCTTTCAGGAAAATCCCAACCCCATGTGGGTTTTTGACATGGAGTCGCTCGCAATTCTCGAGGTGAACGAAGCCGCCCTTCAGCACTATGGTTATTCCCGCGACGAGTTCCTGAAGATGACGATGGCCGAGTTGCGTGTCCCGGATAAGAACGGGGACGGGATCAATAAAAAAGCTGAAATCACCGCCCACAGCGCGCACGGCCACATCTGGCGGCATCACCGCAAAAATGGCTCGGCCATTGACGTGGAGGTCGTCTGGAGCCCGATGGCGTTTGAAGGACGGTTTTCCGCGCTGGCCATGGCCACAGACGTTACCGAGCGGTTGCGCGGCGAGCATCGCAACGGGGCGTTTTTAAAATTGAGCCATGATTTGAGCACGGCCACCACCGCTGCGGAGGCCGCCCAAATCATCAGCGAAGCCGCCGCAACGTTGTTTGAGTGGGACAGCTTTTCGCTGGATCTTTATTCCGGCGAGCAGGCCGAGGTGATTTCCCTGCTCAATATAACGGCGACGGCGGGGCGCCGCCTCAAAAATCCGGCCACCCCGCAGTGGAAAAAACTGGACGATTTGGCGCGGCGCGTAATGATTTCTGGATCGGAACTGATTACTGGAGGCGGTTCGACCGGCGAGTTTACCAGCGGGATGATTGTGCCGATCCGGCGCGGGGTCCAGGTGGTCGGTTTTCTGCACGTTCAAAGCCGAAGGACCGGCGCCTATGGACGCTGCGATTTGGAAACGCTTGAAATGCTGGCGGGCGGATGCAGTGGAGCTTTGGAGCGCGTTCGGATCGAAGAGGCCCTGCACGAAAGCCAGCGGCGTTCTGCGGACCTCTTTGAAAATTCGCCGGACGCAATTTTTGTCGAAGACCTGAAGGGCAACGTCCTGGATGTGAACCGTGCGGCGTCCATTTTACACGGCGTGCCGAAGGAACAACTGGTCGGTAAGAACGCCATTGACGATTTGGTCCCGGAAAACCGCCGTGAGGAAGCGCGGCGCGATTTTGACCGGCTGGTCGGCGGCAAGGCCTCGCGCATGGAAGGGGAAATTCTAGTCGCCGGCGCCCGGGTAGTGCCGGTGGAACTTCGCGCCAATCTCGTGCGCTATGCCGGCAAACCCGCCTTATTGCTTCACGTGCGCGACGTGACGGAACGGCATCAAACGCAGTCCGCCTTGAAAAGTTCCGAAACACTTTTTCGCTCCGTATGGGAAAATTCAGGTGATGGGATGCGGTTGACTGATGAAAAGGGACTGATCGTGGCTGTCAACAACGCATTTTGCAAGCTGGTCGGCCTTCGCCAGGATCAATTGGAAGGCCGGACCTTCACAGTCATCTATGCGGCGTCCGAGAATACTCAGGAAATGCTGGAACGTTATCAAAGCAATTACGCGACCCATGAATGTGAGGGCACGCACGAATATCATTACACCCTTCATGACGGGCGGGAAGTGACTCTGGAGGTCAGCCATTCCTTCCTGGAATTGCCCGGACAGGCCTTGCTGACGCTCAGTCTCTTCCGCGACATCACCGCGCAACGGAGACTGGAAGAGCAGTTCCGGCAGGCGCAGAAAATGGAAGCCATCGGCCAGCTCGCCGGCGGGGTCGCGCATGATTTCAACAACATTCTCACCGTCATCCAGGGCCACGCGTCGCTGTTGGCCGCGGCCAGGCTGAACGAATTGGAGGAAAAATCAGCGAGTCAAATTGTCCAGGCCGCCGGTCGCGCCGCCGCGCTCACGCGCCAGTTGCTGACCTTCAGCCGCCGGCAGATCATCCAGCCCAAACGGCTGGATATGAATAAAATCGTCGGCAACATGACCAACATGCTTGGCCGCCTGCTGGGGGAGGATATCGCGCTGCAATTGAATTACTGCCAGGCTCCACCCATTGTGGAGGCGGACGCGGGCATGATGGAACAGATTTTGTTGAACCTGGCCGTTAATGCGCGCGACGCAATGCCAAAAGGCGGACAGTTGGGGATTCGACTCAACGTCATGGATGTGGGCGAACCCTACACCGTGCACCATCCCGACGCGCGGTCGGGAAAATTTGTTTGTATCAGTGTTACCGATACCGGCACCGGCATCGCGCCGGAGAATCTCCCGCGCATCTTTGAGCCGTTTTTTACCACCAAAGCGGTGGGCAAAGGCACCGGCCTGGGGTTGGCGACGGTTTATGGGATTGTCAAACAACACCAGGGTTGGATCGAACTGGAAAGCCATCTCGGCAAAGGAACGACGTTCCGGATTTTTATCCCTCGCGCCGGCGCGGATGCCGCGATCGAAAAACCCACCACCGCCATTACGGTCCGCGGCGGCAGCGAGTCCATTCTCCTGGTGGAGGACGAAAAGCCCGTGCGCGAATTGGTCGCGCGCGTTCTCGAACGCTACGGGTATAAAATTTTTCAGGCCGAAACCGGGAGTGAGGCGCTCGAAGTCTGGGGACAGAACAAAGAAGCCATCAAACTCGTCCTGACCGACCTGGTGATGCCCAACCACATGAATGGCCGCGAATTGGCGGAAAGAATGTGGGCCAGGGAGCCTGCCCTCAAAGTCATTTTTACCAGCGGTTACAGCGCGGATATTGTCGGCAAGGATTTCAAACTTCAGCCGGACATCAATTTTCTGCAAAAACCCTATCAACCGCAAATGCTCGCGCTCGCCATCCGCCGGTGCCTCGACGGCAAACAAAAATAACCGGCTAGGCCCTGGGCCGGTGTATCCTTATCTTTTGAAGACAAACCTGACGCTGCTTGCGCAGCGTGCGCACCTGGCGCAAAAGGGTTAGGCCCAGCGGCGCCAGTAACAAGATGCCCGCAAATATAGTGCTGGGCTCCGGGATCACCCTGACCAGCTCGGGTTGTGCAGGGGTTCCATCAGTATAAGACATATTCAGTGCGTAGATTCCAAACGCCCCGTTTGCATTATTCGTATCACTGTTGCTGCCTGCCGCAGTCGCCGCATCAGTCAGGAACTGATTTACAAGGTCCTTGTCAGCAAGAGTATTGGTAAAGGTCGTCGCGCTTATCCCTCCGTCCAATGTTATGCCTTCCAAAGACTGGCCTTGCAACTCCCAGATGGCGACCTGAAGCGCGTCGTTCAGGGTTTCGTCCGCCGTGCTGCTGGCAACCGTTGTTGTATTGCCGCCAAAGCCATAGCCCGGGACGCCGTTCAGGAATTCGTTGTAGAGGTAAGCTGTGCCCCAGGTGACGTAAGTGACACCAACGCTCGAGGGTTGAACAGTTTTGCTGATCGCGTAGTTGTAGGTGCCGGGAGCGTCGTAGTCCACCTGGCTGCCGATACAAAATGTCTGGAAGGTCTCGCCCGCGGTTACCCCGCTTCCGGTTGACACGCTATTAATGACAACAACGTAAGGGCCGGCCTGGTCACCCACAGGGTGCGAACCATTGTAATTCGGCGCGGAAATGGAGAGCGAGCCGGATGCCAGCTGTGCGAACAAATTCGGGGCGATGAAAAGCGACGCTCCAAGGAACGCGCAACAAGTTTTTAAATTCATGATTCTCACGGTACTGTTAATGTTCGTTTTCAACCGTCGTGTGGTCGCCTGTGACTCCCACTTCGATGTAAAAGAAATGTAACTGATCGTGGATTTATCTCTAGCGCTTTTCGGGACACGTTGTCGCACATTTGGGACATGGTCACGGTCAATGGCGGATGCACTGTTACTGTTATTGACACGATTCAATGGAAGCGTAAATTTGCGCTCATAACCCGAATGAGAAAGGAACACCATGAAACGAATATCAATAGTATCAGTAATACTGGCTCTTGCCGCTGTTTCGGCCATTTCGGCACGGGGGCAGGACTTCCGGAATTTGAACTTCGACCTCGCCGGGAATTTGCCCGGCAACAGGCCTGCCGGGGGGTGGGTCTCTGTGACTAATGCCCTGCCGGATTGGACAGTTTATCAGGGTGAAGTGTCGCTGATCGGTCTTATTTACTACACAGGCGTTCCGGGGGCGGATTCGGCTGTTGAGTTGGCTGGGGGCGACGGGGCGCTGAGCGGGAATAATCTTACGGCCGTAATCCTTCCCGACGGTTCCATCAGCCAAACGGGATCGGTTCCCGGCGACGCAGAGTCGCTCCGATTTGAGGCTTCAATTGACCAAAACGACATGGATTATTTGTCGGTCAGCCTGGGCGGGCAAAGTCTTTCGTATTCGGAGATTTCCCCAGGCCCGGATTACATCGTGTATGGGGCAAATCTTCCCGCCAATATGGCCGGACAGACTGAGACATTGAGCTTCCGCGATGGGCAACCTGACGGGAGCTTTAAACTGGATAATATTCAATTCTCGACTATGGCCGTTCCCGAACCGTCCGAATGCGCTCTTTTCGGTATCGCCACAATTCTAATTGTTTTTTTCAAAATCATCACCGCGTTCGGGCGAACATCCACGACCAAAGCCAGTCCGAGCCGAGCAGGAAACTCCCCAGGGCGCCCTGACTGATGGATGACACCATCATCCATTGCAGGATTCGAGCCCAGGCCAGCCGCCTTGAAAACGCGGCGTCGCACTTTGCGGCGATTTGCCCCCGGGCCTCCGACCACGTCAATTGGCCGCCGCTAAAGTCAGCCAGCGGGCTGATGGCCAGTTCCGCTGATTCAAAGGCCATGGACATGCCGTTGCCCGTTACGGGCGGAGTCATCGTCAGGGCGTCTCCGATACAGCATTCCGCTTTGGCCGACGCGCGTTGGGGTTTCAGTTGAATCCCGGCAACGGAACAAAAAGATTCCGATTCGAAGACCGCCGTACTTAGGCGTTCGTTCAAAAGCGATCCCGGCTCCCCGCGCAACCATTCGGTTTTCGAGTCCGGGCGGCGATTGTCCGACCGGGCAGGAAAGAGACCGCACACGTTGATTTGAGCCGCGTCAATCCGGGTCACACCAATGTAACCGTCGCGCGAGAGATGCATTTCCAAATCGGCCTCGAGCGGAATCTGGCAGGTGTTCGGAACATGCGCCTTGAGCCCGAACCAGCGTGCGCCGTGGTCTGCGGATTGCAGGCGCCGGCCGGTGGCCGCGACCACCCCTTCAGCGCGAGCGTCCGAAGGCGCCCGGCAGGCGGTCCGCAAATCGCCGCCGAGGTCCCGAAATGCCGTTGCCAGGAGCGCGTCCATTTTATATCGCGACAGGCAGAGTGCCGGAACGTCGAGCTTGCGCACAGGGGAACGCCTCATGCCGCAAACAAACTTCGCGGTCCGGGCGTGAATGGCTCCCGCTTTCTGAAAATATCCGAGCAATCCCAATTGTTCCAATACGGCCTGTCCGTTCCCGCTGATAAATTCGCCGCAAACGCGATGGCGCGGATAATCGCCCGCCTCCTGGATCGTGACGGGCACGCCGCGTTGCCGGAGGCCGATACCCAGGGCCAATCCCGCCAGCCCGCCGCCAATGATCATGATCGGCCGTGCCATTCATTCCTTTCGTCGGGCAATAAATAGATGGCTGAACCAGCCGGCGGACCGTTCCTCAATATGCCACCCATTGTCTTTTGGCCAGAGCGGCGACAGTTCGCGTCCCGAAAACCCGGCCCTGATGCTGACAACCGCATCATGACGCGTGACGGACCCGCACCCGATGCTCCACAAAAACCGCCCGCATAACGTCGGAAGCCATGAGCGTCGCGGTTCGAGGGCGATGAATGCCTGGGTGCAACCGGCAATGAGCCGGAGTAATTTCGTCAAATCCGGAGCCTGAAAATGGTGAAGAAATAAATTGCAAATGATGGTGTCCGCAACGTCCGTCTTTGCTTTGCCAAGCCAATCGAAGACGTCGGCAATTTCGGCATTAACATGCCAGCCGGCGTTGGTGAAGGCGTTGCGAATATCCGGGTCCACGGTATCGAGTCGGTCCACCAGCACGGCCTCTCCGCGAACTGGCATTGGAGCGCGGCATTCATGCCGCTTCCACGTCCCTTGGGCAGCCAACGGCGAAGCGGCCTGAAGGCCGCGCTCCGCGTCCGACCCTGGAGGTTGAGGCTTTCCGCACACATGGCCGCTCGCCAACGCGCGCGGCTCCGTTGGCCCGGGCAATTGTCGGAGGACGCTCAAAAGAAAATCTCCATCGCCCGCGCCCAGTTCCACAATCCGTGGGTTCGGGAGTCCGACCATGCTATTAGACAGCGCCCGGGCCATGATCTGCGGATGCCTCATCGTGCCGTTCAATCGCCTCAAATCCCGGCGGGAACGCAAGGCGCGCGGGTCCTGCGGAGGCAATTCATCAAGCCATTCGGGCTCAACCGTGCGTCCGCGGGAATTTTTCATGGTCCTTCCACTTCCAGCAACGCCCCATAGCAACTGAACCCCGCGCCAAATGAGGCCATCCACCAGATGCCGCCGGGCGCGTCCGCCGATAACGCCGCCTGCAAAGCAAACATAACCGAAGGACTGCTCATATTCCCATAATCGCGCAAAACCTTCCGGCTCCATTGAACGTCTTCCTCCGAAAGCCCGAAACGTTCGCGCAGGGCCAAAAGCACATCGCGGCCGCCGGGATGAAAAATCCAGCCGCCAATGTGGTTCCTGAGAACGCCCGCCCGGGCCAGCGTGTCCTCGAACAATGTTCCGACGTGTTGCGCTGCCAGCGCCGGAACCTGTGGCGTAAGAATATTGCGAAGCATTCCGGACTTTTGTTCAAAACGCAGGGCTTCACGATCGGCTGGTCTCGTGAGCGAACCGCTGATGTTCCATTTTACGCGCCGGCCGCCGTTGGCCTCGGAAGAAAGCACCGCCGCCGCGGCGCCATCGGCAAACAAACAGGCGCTGATCAGAACGCCGGCGTCGTCATCCAGGTAAAAGGCGGCGCTGCAAACTTCGACGCAGATCGAAAGAGCCCGCCGGGCGCCGCCGGCCCGCAGGACGGCGTGCGCGGCCTCGACGTTGGGAATAGCGGCGCCGCAGCCCTGGCCGACCAGGTCGAGGGCGACGACGTCGGATCGCAAGCCGAGTCGTTCCATTGCATAACTCGTCAGGCCGGGGCACAGGTATCCGGTGCAGGTGCTGACCAGCACGGCGTCAATTTCGCGCGGATGAATATTGGACTGCGCAAGCGCTCGTTCCGCCGCCAGCGAAGCCAGCGCCGGCGCGTTTTTGACAAAACGATCGTGGAGGGCGTCCGGGTTCATATCGAACACATGCCCCAGTTCTTCGAGCGCGAAATGGCGGGTAGCAATGCCATTTTCGCCAGTGAGGACTTTCTTCAGGATCGCTTTTGAACGGAGATTTAGCGCCTGAAAACTGGCGGATTGCTGTGCCGCGTGCCAGCACTGCGCTTGCGTATAGCGTTGCGGCGGTGTGGCCGTGCCGATTCCAATGATAAACATGAATGGTTTAGCGGCCCGTTAACGAATCGCCAGCGGCTCCGGGTCCGTTTTCCATGTGGCAGGTCCGGCAAACAGTTGCAACAGGCAGTGGCCGGAAAACGATGCCGTGGTCAGGCCGGCCGCCATGCAGGCGATTTTCTTGTTGAAGAAATCGTGCATGAACATTGAAACCTTGCCCGGATACTTGTTTTCAAAAAACATGCCGGTTTTGTACATCGCAAAAATGCGGCCATCATAGAAGTATTCGATCAAGGCCATCCAGGCCTTGATGAGCTTGCGCATCTCACGGCTGTAACCGGCCAGGTCATCGAGGCTTTCCGCCAGCAGTTCCCCCGAACGCAGCGCCAGCCACATCCCCGGTGACAGCATCGGGTCAACGAACCCAAAAGCGTCGCCGGTCATCACCCAGCCGGGGCCATGCCCTCGCGTCGAAACCAGTTGATAATTGGTATAGGTGGCCACTTCCGTGACCCGCCGGCGTTTGACGCCGGCCGCAGCCAGGCGCGGATCATGGTTGATGATGCCTTCCAGCCGTTCTTCCGGGGTCGTGCCGAATTTTGCGGCATCGTCCTTGTTCAGGACCACGCCGATGGACAGGCTGTCGCGCAGAGGAATGCGCCAGCACCAGCCGTTTTCAAGGCGGCCGATGATGACTTGCCCTGTTGGTGTGGGCAGCTCGCAGCCATCGTAGTGGGCAAAGTATGCTACGTCCTTGCGGGGACCCAGTTCAGCCGGAATTTCCAATGTCCGCGCAAAAAGCCGGGCGCGTCCCGTGGAATCCACGAGCAGGTCCGGCTGTTTGCCCTTTAGCCAAGGCGCCTGTGATAGCGTTTCATCCGATAGGCGAAGCCGGTCGCCATTGGCCCGCTCAACTTTGGCGCGCACCCGGGCGCGTTTGACCCCCAACTCATCGGCTCGCTTCTCCAGAAGGCAATCCAAAGCCGGCCGCGGAGAATTGTAGGCGTAAGTGGGCATGGGACTGCCGGCCAGCGATTGAAACGTAAAATCAATCTGTTCGTCCTTGCTCAAGGTAAAACTCACGCCCGGCTTATGCTGGCAAATCGCCGCCACGCGCTCTTCCAAATCCAATTTTCTCAACACGGGAATGAGGGCCGGAATCAGCGATTCCCCCACGATCAGGTCCGGCCGCCGGCCATCGTCAAAGACCGTTACGTCCGCGCCTTTTTTGGCGAGAAACGACGCCAGCGTCGAGCCCGCCGGCCCGCTTCCGATAATCGCGATAGTTCGATTGTTTCCGTTTTTCATTCGCAGAGTGTCCTTGTCACTCCATGAGCATGGTTCGCCGGAGGTCTGGTGAGCAAGGAAAAAATAATTTATAGATACTTGACCTGTTTCTAATAATTAGCCAGTCTGAATCTGAGGATTGCCTTGTCGGCAGTCCGAAAAACCCTGTCAAAATTATGAAAAAAGAATCAGCACTTGGCATTGTGGTTTCCACGCTCGCGTTGGCGGGACTTTGCGGTTGCGGTTCAAATTCAGGACAAAGTTCCAGCCAGACGACCCAAACGGCTGCGCCCGCTGGCCAATCAACCTCTGCGACCACTCAGCCTCAGCCTGAGGCCAAGCCCCAGAAGGATAAACGTCCCATTGAGCAACGCCTGACGGTGGGCATGACGATGGACGAGGTAAAAGCCGCTTGCGGCAATCCTAAAAACGAGGCCATGAATAGCGATGGATCGGCGGTTTGGATGTATAACAATTCGCAAAACGCCTTTATTCCCAATTATTCGCTGTTCGGAGGCAAAATCCACTATGTCACAGTTTATTTCGACACCAGTGGCAAAGTGAAAAGCTGGAATTCCAGTTCGACCGGCATGTATTGAGCCGTTTCATTCTCCGCCACCATTTCCACCAGCGCACGGAATCCCGGACGGGATGAATGCGGCTTTTTCGTGTGCCTGCGATAACACGAATGGGAACAAACTCAATATGCCGGCCGGTAGCCAAAAATGCCATCAGCATTTCCGATTCAATCTCAAAATGCCGGGCCCCCAGGCTCATGGTGGCCCACGTCGGCAAATGAATCAGCCGAAAACCGCATTGAGTATCAGGCAGAGGACGCCCGGCGCAGTTTGAAAGCTTACGGCTCATCCAGCGATTGACCTGCCTGCGCAGCCAGGGCATGGCGTTCATTGAGGGCATCCGGTTTCCAATGACAAGCCGGGCGCCGGTCTGTTCGGCGCATTCCAGGAATGCCGGTAATTCAGCCGGATCGTGCTGGCCATCGCCATCCAGTGTGGCCGCCCACTCGAAGCCCGAGTCAAGCAGGCGTGCCAAACCGTCCTGCATCGCCGCACCCTTTCCACAGTTTCTCCCATGGCGGATCACTTCCGCGCCCCTGTCCCTGGCGATGGATGCCGTGCCATCGTCGGACCCGTCATCAACGACCAGCACGTGCGGCAGACGTTGTCTCAAGGCCCCGACCAACGTGGCGATCGTGCGGGCTTCATTGAAACAGGGCAGGATGGCGGCACATCTCACAGGGACAATCTATTTTCGATGCCTGAGAAAATCGAGAGGGAAAATGAAGCAAAAACCGAGGGAATTGATTCCAGGGCCGAAGGCACGTTGGAAAGTAGCCAGACACGAAGTGTCTGGGTATCGTCGAAGATGGTTTTGTCCTGTAGGGACAAGGGAAGGCCAAAACGTTTCCTGCCGTCCGTTCGGGACGAATTCTCCCCCTTGGCCGATTTCCCGACACAACGTGTCTGGCTACCGCTTCCCGGGGTCGCTCGGCGAAAACGGAAAAGAACCCGGCTCGCGCCGGGTTCTCGTGCTTAAAATGAATTCCTCCGTGTTATTTGTAGAGATTCGCCTTTCCGTCCGAACCCACGGCGCGAATGATTGTTTTGATGTCTTCTTTGAGCTTGTCCTTGGCCGCCCGGGCGATCCGCCAGACGTGATGCTCATGATTGAGGGTCTTGCTCAATTCGTTGAAATAGCCGATGTAGTTCATGCGCAAACCTTCGCCGAAATTGATCTTGGTCATCCCGGCCTTGACGCATTTGGAAATGTCCGCCATCGAGATGCCGCAAGTCCCGTGCTGCACCAGCGGCGGCTTGACCGCCTTGTGGACCTTGGCAATCAAATCGAAATCCAGCCCTTTCTGTTCTTTGAAAATGCCGTGAGTGCTCCCGTTGGCGATGGCCAGCAGGTCCACGTCCACTTTGGAAACAAACTCTTTGGCTTCGGCCACGCTGACCTTGGGCGCGCGTTTTTCTGAATCGTCCGAGCTTTTGATAATGTGTCCAATTTCGGCTTCGACGCTGATGCCCAGAGGCCGGACGATATCAATGATTTGCTGTGTGCCGCGGGCATTTTCATCAACCGGCTTGTCGGCGTAATCAATCATAACGTGGTTGAACCCGGCCCGAACGGCGCGCATGATGGATTGAGGCGTTTTGCCGTGGTCCAGCGCGATGCACAGGGGGATGGTCGTGTCCGCCGCCAGGAACTTGATCACTGTGCCGGCCCAGTCGTAGCCGCGATATTCGAGGTTCGGCTCGTACTCGGCGATGATGAGCGGCGACTGCAATTCCTGGGCGGCTTCGATGATGGCGCGGGCGACGTCGTAGCTGCCGCCGTTATTGTTTAGGGCGGGCACGCCAAAGCCTTTGGCCGCGGCGACGTCACAAATTTGTTTTGCGTTAAGGAGCTTCATAATTTTCGGTAGTGATTTTGGGGCTGAATGGTTTTTCAGAAGACAATCCCACGGATTTATCTTCAATATTTTGACGCTCGTGCGTCAAAGCGGTGGCAACTTCTTCGAAGCTGCGGGTGGGTTTTGGCGTCAGCAGGCTGACGATAAAGTGGGCAACAAACCCCGGGATCGCGAGGATCACGGCATTGTTCCAAAATGCCTTCGGGAAATAAGACATGGCGATCAGATTGATGACGGGTGTCAGGATCAGCGCTGCCATGGCCCCCTGCCACGTGGCGCGGCGCCAGAAGCGGCCCATCAATATAACAATGGCGAGTCCGCTCATCGTGACCGGCAGAAATTTCATGACAAAACCGACGATCGTGCCGGCGTGGAGGGCGACGGACGTACATAGGATAAAAGCGCAGGCCAGGAGAATACGCGCGGCCATCAGCGGACGGTTGGGATATTTGCCTCCGGTGACCAGCGGATAAATATGCCGAACGAAAAAAGTGCTGATCGCCATGGCATTGCCATTGGCGCAGGAGAAGATTCCGGAAGCCGCCGCGATGACCACGAACGCAGCCAGCCAGGCCGGAAGAACCTGGATGACGACCGAGAGCAATGCTTTGTCGGCGTCGGAGCTGGGCAAATGAGGATTCAATTGATAGGCATACATGCCGGTGATGCCGATGAGGACCGAAAATCCGATGACGATTAATCCGGCAAAAACCATGGACCAACGGGCGCCTCGCTCGGTTTGCGCGCCAAACATGCTCATGCGCCTCCCTGGATCAGCAATGACGCTGAAGATTAATGTTAAAAACATGCCGCCCACCGCCCAGGCGCCGTAAGACGGGTAAGAACTCACGCCAAACGCCGAGAAATACGATTCCGGCACGTTGTGGCGCAGTCCCGAAATTCCCCCATCATGATGAAGGGCCAACCAGGTCACGCAGACAAATCCCGATACTAAAATAAACGCCTGGACAAAATCCGTATAGACCACGCTTTTAAATCCGCCCGGAATCGCAATACTGGCGATGATCAGGCCGGTCAGGATGACACAGGTTTGATTTGACATGCCGGTCGCCGATGCAAAAACCCGGGCGCCGCCGATGATTTGGGCCGTCAACCAGCCGAATTGGGATGCAAATAACGTGAGATTGGTAAACTCGATCACGGCCCGGTTGCCTTCATAATAGGAGGCGACCTCTTCAACGATGGTCATGAACCGATAGCGCCGCATGACCGCAAACATCAATCCGGCGACCGCGGTGCCAACTCCAAGACCGATGGGCCAGGCGCTTCCCGCCCAGCCGTGCTGATAGGCCAGGCCGGAGCCGCCGATAATCACACCCGTGCCGATGCAGCCGGCGGTGATATTTCCCGTGAGGACCCAAAACGGCAGGCTGCGTCCCCCGACGAGGTAATCGGCCGGCTTTCTGAGCCGAAACATCCAATACAACGAAACCGCCAGCATCAGACCGGCATAGACAACCAGTCCAATAGCTACGGCGGTTTGCGTTTGCATCGGCTTACATTACTTGCATGTCCAGGACCCGCGCTACTCGTTGCAGGAATTTGCTGTGATGACCCTCCACCACCCCTACGTGGTGCGGCATTCCCGCATGGCACAAATCTTCAAACCAATCGCGCGGATCGCAATTCATCCTGGCCAGGCAATTCGTCATCATCAGATGGCGTTTCGGTTTGAGCGTTTCACCTTCGCGCGCGCTGAAAATATATTTTCCGTCGCAACGCCAAAATCGGTACACCGTGATCGGCATTCCGGCGCGGAGGGTCGCTTCGATGCAAGCGGGCTTTTTGATGTTGAAATGGCGCGCAATCCGCGGCCCGCCCGGCTTGCCCACCGGTTCGCACAGCGACATGGGCGCCGCTCCGCCGTGCCAAAGGGTAATGTTCTGCTTGTCGTGTTCGAGCCAGTCGGACAAATAACAACGTCCCAGTCCGAGACTCTCCACGATCCATGCCCCTATCGCTCCATCCGCGTCGCCCTCGATTCCGATGGCGTAACCTTCATCCGCCAGCCGCGCCACTCCCAGATACGGCCACTGTCCGAACACATTGGGCATTTCCGGCCACTCGCGAATCGTCAGCGTATCCAAATTTTCATTTTCGAAGAACGATTTCATCGCCAGGTACAGGCGCGACGCCACGGGCAA
Source organism: Verrucomicrobiia bacterium (assembly GCA_030038175.1). Taxonomy (GTDB): domain Bacteria; phylum Verrucomicrobiota; class Verrucomicrobiia; order Limisphaerales; family UBA11358; genus UBA11358. The sequence goes on along the minus strand of JASHPN010000049.1, from coordinate 9,776 downwards.
ATCGTCGTCGGTCGTGTCTTTGTGCGGATAGCCCAGCGCTTTGACTTTGGCTACGTCAGCAGCGACTGCCTCAGCAGGCAGCTCGTTCACAATGTTGGAAAACTCAATCAGGCTGTAAGTTTGGACCTGCGCGCCGGTCCCGCGATAAATAGCAAACGGATCGGCGCTCATTGCGAAATAGCCGGGCGCCTGCCCGCCAATGACGCCCGTGCGCACGGTCTTGAGCCGGCGAACGGTCGCGGCCAGATGAACGGCCTCGCTGAAACGCTGAATGGTCTCTGCGTGTTCGGGGTCCCCATAAACCAGTTCGAAAGGATGGCCCATCTGCCGCAGAACGGAAGCCCAACAATGGACGCCCACCAGCGAGCAGGAGCTGATCATGTCGCCATCCTGGTTTTCGGGTGTGGCCCAAAGAATCAGCGGATGAGGCCAAAGTTGCGCCAGCGTGGGCGCAAGCCGGCCATCGCCCATCGTTGCTTGCAGCAACACGATGGCGTTGACCTTCTCCGCCTCACAGGCCGCCAGGACTCGGCGCAACGACGTGTCGTCAACCGCCTTTTCCGGCGGCTCGAAAAAGGAGATTTTCGCTTTATTGAGGCGTTTGCGAACGCGCTCTTCCATTTGTTTGCCCCAGTCCATGTCGAAACCAGGGCGGCGGCGGCCGAGAAACAGCACGCCGACTTTCAGTGAGTTGTTCATATTCCAAGTCCGAGGGAAACGTGTTTCGTTTCCAAAAAAGCGTCCATGCCTTCAACGCCCAGTTCCCGTCCCCAGCCGCTCTGCTTTATCCCGCCAAAGGGGCATTGGCTCGTGGTCGGCACCCCGTCGTTGATGCCGATCGTGCCGGCTTCCAGCAATTCCATTAGCCGGAACGCCCGCTTAAGATCGCGCGTAAACGCGTAGGCGCTCAGGCCGTATTGCGATTGGTTTGCGCGCTCGATGACTTCGTCGTCAGAATTGAACGGGCAGACCGGCGCCACCGGCGCAAAGGTTTCTTCGGTCATGCACGCGGCCGCGGTAGGCACGTCAGCCAGGACGGTCGGTTCCAGAAAGTAACCCTTCCGGTTCATCCGCTTGCCGCCGCACAGCAATTTTGCGCCGTGCGTGACCGCGTCCTGAATGTGCTCCAGGGCCTTGTTGAGCCCCTCTTCGTTGATGAGCGGGCCGACGAGGACGCCTTCTTCAAAGCCGTCGCCGGTTTTCAGCATCCGCGTTTGGGCGGCAAATTTTTCCAGGAACTTGTCATAGACGCCGCGCTGGACATAGATCCGGTTCGACGCGATGCAGGACTGTCCGGTGTTGCGGAATTTAGTAATCATTGCGCCTTCGACCGCGGCATCCAGGTCGGCGTCATCAAATACGATCACCGGCGCATGGCCGCCCAATTCCAGCGAGAGCGGTTTGATCTCTTTGGCCGCGCCTTGAATTAATGACCGGCCGACTTCCGTCGAACCGGTAAATGTAATTTTGCGGCAGAGCGGATTATCCAGGAATTCCTGGGCGATCTCGCGCGCCGAACCGGCCACGAGTTGAAACACGCCCTTGGGCAATTTGGCCGCCTCGACGCATTCGGCGAACATCGCCGCGCAAATCGGAGTCGCGCTGGCGGGTTTCAGGATCACGGTATTTCCCGCGGCCAGGGCGGGCGCAATTTTACGCACCGCCAGCACCAGCGGAAAATTCCACGGGCTGATCGCGGCGACGACTCCCATGGGCGTCTTGACCACGAGATGGCGTTTGCCGTCCGTTTGTTGTGGAACGATGCGGCCGTAAGCGCGGCGCGCTTCCTCGGCGAACCAGCGCAGATGATCCACTGACATCGCCATCTCGCCCATGCTTTGCGCCAGCGGTTTGCCATTTTCCATGGTGATCACTCGCGCAAATTCCTCCCGGCGGCGTTCCAATTCGTCCGCGATCTTTTTTAGAAAATCGCCGCGGGCCTTGGCCGTCAGGGCGCGCCACGCCGGAAACGCCGCGTGCGCGTCTGCCACAGCCTGCGCCACTGCCGCGCGGTCAATCGTGCAAATCTCCGCAAAAACTTCAGTGCTGGAGGGATTGACGACGCGAATCGTCTTCTGCGTCGTGACAAATTTTCCGTTCAGATACAGGGGGTAAACTTTCATACACAAACCCTAAGACTTCGGCACTTTCTTCCAATCGTTCAAGAACATCTCGATGCCGATATCGGTCAGCGGATGATCATAAAGCATTTTCATCACGTCGAAGCTCATCGTGCAGACATCCGCGCCGGCCATCGCCGCTTCCAGCACGTGCAGTGGGTGGCGGATCGCGGCCGCCAGGATCTGAGTCTTATAATCATAATTGTCATAGATGGTCCGGATTTGGCGCACCACGTCCATGCCGATATGGCCGATGTTGTCGAGCCGTCCGACAAACGGGCTGATGTAACCCGCGCCCACCTTGGCGGCGAGAAATGCCTGGAGCGGCGAGAACGTGACCGTGACGTTCGTTTTGATCCCTTCCGCGGTGAATTGCTTCACGGCCTTGAGGCCTTCACGCGTATTTACGACCTTGACTACGGCGTTCTTGTGGACTTTGGCCAATTCGCGCCCCTCTTTCAAAATTTCATCAGCCGTCAGGCCAATCGTTTCGAGACTGATCGGGCCATCCACGATCGAACAAATCTCCTTATATACTTCGATGGGCTTGCGCCCGGTTTTGGAAACGTGCGTCGGATTGGTGGTGACACCATCAACGATGCCCCAGGAATACGCTTCCTTGATTTGGGCAACATCCGCTGTATCAATGAATAATTTCATATTTAATTTTTTCTATGTGTTTGGAATTTTAACTTTTAGGGTGTTTGGGCTTCGGAAAATTCACGAAATTTTTTGCGGCCCCGCCGGCAAGGACCGCGCCCACGTCCTGGCAGACGGCAGCCACGACGCGTTCCTGGGCTTCACGCGTCATGGCGGCAATATGCGGCGTGAGAATGACATTCTCCATGCCGGCAAAGGGGGTGGAGGAGGGCGGCTCCTGCTCGCGCACGTCCAGGCCTGCCCCCGCAAGCTTCTTCTCCTGAAGCGCGCGAAGGAGCCCCGCTTCATCCACAACTTCTCCCCGCGCCAGATTCAGGAAATACCCCGTGGGTTTCATTTTGGAAAAACGGTCGTAATTAAAAAAGTGCTTCGTCTCCGGCGTCAACGGCATATGGCAGGACACAAAATCCGCCCGGGCAAGCAGTTTATCCAGGTCCATCAATTCCGCGCGCGTTTCGGCCACCGCCACCGCGTCCGGGCTGATGTAATTGTCGTGCGCGATGATGTTCATTCCCAATGCGCGCGCGCGTAATGCGGTCAGAAAGCCGATGCGGCCAAGGCCAACCACGCCGAAATTCTTTCCATAAAGCTCGGCGCCCATGAAACGCTGCCTTTCCCACCCGCCGCCGTGCGCATGCTGGTTGGATGCCGAAATCTTTCGCGCCAGGTCCAGCATGATGCCCAAAGTTAATTCAGCCACCGAAATCGAGTTTTGGTCGGGGGTGCTGGCGACGACGATTCCTTTGGCCGTCGCGGCCGGAACTTCAATGTTATCAAGGCCCGCCCCGGCCCGTCCAATCACCTCGAGTTTCGCGGCGGCGGAAAGCAGGTCCGCATTCACGCGCGTTTGGTTGCGCACAATCAGGGCGCGGCAGGAGGGCAGGATCGCCATAATTTTGTCCGGCGATTTCCACAGCGTGGGTTCAACCGTCACGCTGTATTTCGACTTCAATTCCTCAAGCCAGCGGCCGCCGATATTTTCCGTAACGAGAATGTCAACGTTCATGCGTTTGGTGTAAGAGTGTATTTGACCCGCAATTCTTCGCAGAGCGTCTTCAGTTCCTTTTGCGTGGCCTCATCAATCGCGATTCCCTGCGCCAGGTTTTGTTGGGCCTTTTGATGCGAGCGCTCGCCGGGCACCAAAACCTCGCTCACCCCCGCGCGCTTCCGACAGCCTTTGATGTCGTCAATCGCCTTGTCGAGCCGGCGCTTGAACTCCGCCACGTCCATGAACGCTGCAATGTCCAACAGAAAGAAGAAATGCCCCACGTCCTGTTTGCGGTCCATGTTTTTGTACATGGAACCAATGGCCGGTCCCACCGCTGAGCCGGACAAAACGCTCGAGAAAATTTCCACCATCAACGCCAGGGCGTAACCCTTGTGGCCCGCCATCGTCAAAACGGTTCCGGCCAGAGCCGCCGCCGCGTCGGTCGTGGGTTCGCCTTCGGGGGTCAGCGCCCATCCCAGCGGTATCGGCTGGCCCTTCTTTTGCGCCGCAATAATGTTCCCGCGCGCGACAATCGAAGTGGCCAGGTCAATTTTCACAGACCAGCCTTTGCCCGTAGGAAATGACGCCGCGATGGGATTGGTTCCAAAAAACGCCTGGCACGCGCCCTCGGGCGACATCGCCGGCTCGCAACTGGTCGTGGCAAATAAAATCAAATCCTGCTTCGCCGCCAGGTTGCAATAATAAGAAAGCGCGCCAAAATGCTGGGAGTTGCGGATCGTCGCCGCCGCCACGCCCTGTCTTTTCGCTTTCTTCGCCAGTTTTTCCAGCGCCTTGACCGCCTGCACCTGTCCAAGCCCGTTGCCCGCGTCCATGGCCATCGCCGCGCCCCGGCCGCGTTCAACCGCCAATTTTGCCTTCGGATCAATCAGGCCCTTTTGAATGCGGCGGATGTAAATGTTCAGGCGGGAAATGCCGTGCGTGGACGTCCCATGAAGGTCCGCATCCACTAATGCATCCGCGAGAATGGCCGCGTCCTTCTTTTTGACCCCGGCCCTGACCGCGATGGCCGCCGTCAATTGCCTGACGGCGTCCGGACTAAAACGATCGTTTGCCATGATATTTCGGAATATGTAGTTCTGGAAAAGCCGGAACGGCATTACCGCCGTTCCAGCCTCCGATGACCGATACAATTATGCGCTGCGATAGAGTTTGGTCATGACAAACTCGCGGTGCCCAAGGGCTTCCGCCGCCGTCAACCGGCCGTTGGCCGTGCGGGCAATGATTTCAATCAATTTGTCGCCCGCTTCGTCCACCGTCATTTCTCCGCGCAAAATCGCCGAGACATCCAGGTCAATGTGCTCGCTCATCGTCGAGCAGGTGAGCGGGTTGCCGGACAGCTTGATGACCGGTTCAATGGGATTGCCGATGATATTTCCCTGGCCGGTCGGGAACAAATGCACCACCGCGCCCGACGCCGCCCATAACGTCACCGCTTCCGCCGCGGCCGACGACGTGTCCATGAACCAAAGGCCTTTGCCCTTGGGCGCCTCCGCCGGTTTCAGGCAACCGACAAATTTCGTCTTGCGCCCGAGTTTCTCGATGTTGCCCATCGCCTTTTCTTCGATGGTCGTCAAACCGCCGCGGATATTGCCCTTGGTGGGCTGGGATTCCGAAAGATCATCCGTTTTCTCCTTCATGATCATGTCGGTGTAATCTTTGAAGATCGCCCTGAATTGCTCGACCACTTTGGCATTGGCTGCCTTGGCTTCCACAATATGTTCGCCGCCGGTCAACTCCGAGGTTTCGCCGAAAGAGGCCGTGCCGCCGATCGCCACGGATTTATCAATCACATTGCCGACGGTTGGGCACGAGGAAAGACCCGTGGTCGTGTCCGATTCACCGCATTTCACCGAGATATACAGCTCGTTGAACTTGCATTGTTCGCGTTCCAATTCGCTTGCCCATTGGACAAATTCCTTCGCTTTGCGCGATGCGTTCGCGATCGTTTGAATGTCCCCAAACCGTTCGATGGAAAATCCGGCGACCGGCTTTCCCGTTTTGGCGATGCCATCCACGATGCGCTGGGTCCAGCCCGGTTCGATGCCGATGACGACGCAGGCGGCCACGTTCGGATTGGCGCCCGTGCCGATCATCGTGCGAAAGAACAATTCGAGGTCCTCGCCGAACTGCAATCGTCCGTAGGCGTGGGGCAGGGCCAGCGTGCCTTTAATATTGTTGGCCACCGCTTCGCAGGCGGCATTGGAAATGTCATCCACGGGCAGAATGACGACGTGGTTGCGCACGCCGACGCGCCCGTTTTCGCGGCGATAGCCTTTAATGGTGGGAATTTTCATAAAATGGGGATTTTACCAGCGTTTGGTTTTGACGTTGTGAACGTGCACGTGGTCGCCTTTTTTGATGGCGGCCACAACTTTGCCGATGTCCTGGCCATACTTGATGATCGTGTCGCCCGGTTTGAAATCCTGCAGGGCGATTTTGTGGCCCAGGGGAATTTCCATCAGGGCCTTGAGTTTGGGTTTGTTCTTGCCGTGGAGAGAACGGCCGTTCACCGGAGAACCGCGTTTGATATCAACGACGGCAACGCCGACGTTGTCGTGGTCCTCATGCATTAAGAATTCAATCATGGATTTTTCCTATATGGTTGTGATTTATTTTGTATTCAAAATAAGTTTTGAAAAATATTACGCCATCACCAGCAGTTTAATCAATGTCAAAATGACAAGGGCAATGATCAGGGCGCTGAGGCCCGCCGCCAGCAATGGGCGCCAGCCGGTTTGTTTCATTGCGCTGATCTTGGTTTCCAGCCCCACGCCGGCCATGCTCATGACAATGAAAAAGGTGGAACATTGCAACACAATGGCCCGCAAATGATATTGCGGGTCCTGGGTCGACGCCATTTGGCCCGGAAAATGAATGGTCAGATCCGGCAGCCATCCTTTGGTCTGTAAAAAGGCGAAGGCCAAAAAGCCAAAGACGAATTTCGGAAACATGGAAAAATAATTGATTTTCTTTCCCGGCGAGACCTTTTGATCCTTTTTGGCCTTGTGATGCGTGTAAAAGAATCCCACCAGGAAGACAATCGGCGCCAGCAGGCAGATGCGGGCCAGCTTGACGATGGTGGCCTGCGCCCCCGCTTCCGGGCTAAAGGCCATGCCCGCCGCCACCACCTGCGGCAATTGATGAATGGACAACCCCGCCCAGATGCCGAAGGCCTTATCGGACATGGCCATCCAATGCCCCAGGACCGGCAGGATAAACATCCCGATCAGCCCCAGCAGCGTGACCGTCGCCACGCCGAACACCACTTCCGCCTCCTCGGCTTCCAGGACCGGCGCGGCCGCCACGATCGCCGTGCCGCCGCAAATCGCGGTGCCAATGCCCAGCAGGGTTCCCAGTTTGCTGGAAAGCTTCAGCCACTTTGTCAAAAAGAACATCAGGATCAATGCCATGATCACCTCAAAACAGCTCACCGTGACGCCCACCGCTCCCAATTGCAGGATCTGTTTGAAGTCGAGCTTTGCCCCCAACAAAATGATGCCCAATGGAAGCATTTTCTTGACGGAAAATTTAATGCCCGGTTGAAACACCGCCAGCGGCATGATGTTCCCGAGGATCAGGCCAATCACGATGGAAATCATCACCGGTTCAAACGTCGGATGCCCATTGATAAGGAACGGCCAGAAAGTAAATCCGCTCATCCAGATGGAGACCACCGTCATCACCAGGCACAGGAGGATGCCCCAGACTGGCGAGGCCGCCGTTCTTTTGGCGGCCGGCAGGGAGTCCATCTCCGGGGTGCCTTCCATGCAATGAAGGTATTCTGCCCAGGCATACTCCGGGTTTGCGGTCCTGACTTCTGTATCCATCGCGCTGATTTAAATTTTATTTATGAAAAAAGTAAATAAGACCGTCTCTTTTAGCAGACGCACTCGGCCACGGCAACTTCAAAATAGAGAAAAATGGAACGGGGATTTATCTGGCGCAGCCGCTGACTGAGTGCCCTGCCGCCGTCGCGCCGTAGCCGAGCGGAGGCGGAAGCGCCACCCCTGGTAACAAGCCAAAAAATCTGCCGCTGATTGCGAAGGCGCGCGATAGCGCGAATCTTATATGCGGCCAATTCCGCAAACCGCTTCTGTTCGCGCCCCCCCCTCCGCGATTTCAATACACCACCACCGACCGAACCGGATAACCGTTCAACTTCTCGCGCCCGTTTAAAAACTTCAATTCAATGAGAAAATTGATTTCAAGAATCCTGGCGCCCAGTTTCTTGACCAGCGCCGCCGCCGCCGCCGCCGTTCCACCCGTCGCCAGCAAATCGTCAATCAGCAGCACGCGCGCCCCCGGCTTCAGCGCATCCACGTGCATGGCAATCGTGGCCGAACCATATTCCAGCGCATAATCCTGCTCATGCGTCTGGAACGGAAGCTTTCCTTTTTTTCGAACCGGAACGAATCCCGCGTTCAATTTAATCGCCGCCGCCGCGGCAAAGATGAAGCCGCGCGCGTCAATTCCGACAACCGCGTCCACCGACCCCGGCTTAAAATTGTCCGCCAGCAGGTCAATCGCGCCCGCAAACAACCGGGCGTCGGCGAGCAGGGGAGTGATGTCTTTGAATTGAATCCCGGCTTTCGGGAAATCGGGAACGTTCCGGATCGCCGCCTCAATCTCTTTGGCCGTGATCATTCGGTTGTTTCCTGCTTCTGTTTGGCGGCTTCCAGCTTTTCAATCATTTTGCGAAGCTTTTTCAGTGCCAGATTTTGAATCTGCCGGACGCGTTCGCGCGTGACGCCGAATTTTTCGCCCACTTCTTCAAGCGTCTTTTCCGTGCCGCCATCCAGGCCGAAGCGATAGCGCAGGATCGTCGCCTCGCGTTCGTCCAAATGCCCGACCATGTCGCGCAGCATATTCACCACCGTTTTGTCTTCCAGGTCTTCGTAGGGCGTCGCGGCGTTTTCATCTTCGACTACTTCGGCAAAGCTGTTGGATTCTTCATCGCCAATCGGCGCGTCGAGCGAGGCCGGGCGAATGGCCGCCAGCCGCATTTGCCGCACCCGGGTCGCGGTCATGCCCAGTTCATCCGCCAGTTCGTCGTCGGTCGGTTCGCGGCCCAGCTCTTCCTGGAGCTTCATGCTCACGCGGCGCATCTTGGAGATTTTGTCCACCAAATGCACCGGCAGACGGATGGTTTTGGATTGGTTGGCCAGGGCGCGTTTGATCGCCTGCTTGATCCACCACGAGCCGTAGGTCGAAAGCTTGCCGCCTTTTCGGGGATCAAATCGCTCGACCGCTTTCATCAGCCCGATGTTCCCTTCGCTGATCAAGTCCAGGAGCGGAAGGCCAATGCCTTCATAATCCCGCGCGATCTTCACCACCAGGCGCAGATTGGCCTTGATCATTTGTTCGCGCGCTCTTTTGTCGCCCTTCTTGATCTTCGCCGCCAATTCGATTTCTTCCTGCGGCGTCAACAGTTTTACCTGGCCGATTTCGCGCAGATACAGCTTGATGGCCGTATCGCCGTCGTAACGCTCGATTTCCCGCCGAATAAAGGCCGTGGTATCGCCCTCCGCGGGTTTGACCGGCGAAATATCCACGGCCGGAAACGCCGGGATTCCCGTAGGTTCAGGAGCTTTTGGGCTTTCCTTCTCTTTGACGACTTTGCGTTTTTTCTTCACCGCCATAACGTAGCGGAACAATAAACGTAAAAAGAAACGCCGCAAGAAAATAACGGCAGGGGAGCGCACGCGCCTCGCGTGCCTTCGACTGCGCCTCGCAGTCGGAACCACGCGCGACTGTGGTAAGCCGCTCACGAATGAAACCTCTTCGGTCAATTTTTCCGGGCGGCCGGAAGCGCGCCCTCCACGGCAGGCAGGATGCCTGCCGCTACACCGGCGGAGCGCGGACAGCCTTGTCCGCGAGAACACTGCGAATTTTCCAACTCGCAGACTCGGTGGTCCGCGTTCCTGGAGCGCGGCTGTGTCCCGCTCCGAGCGGGATCAGCCGCAGCATGTCCAAAGCACTATCTCGTA
>JASHPN010000048.1 GCA_030038175.1 Verrucomicrobiia bacterium | reverse complement strand
TCGTTCTTCAAGAGCACCATGGATTCTTCAGCTACCTTCAATGCGAGCGCGGCATGCGCGGGAGTGTCGTTTTGGTCAATGCCAATATTGGACCAGGGAACATCCTGCGGCGGGTCGAACAAACCCACCTGGAACCGCGCCTTGAGAGCATAATACAGCGCATGATCCACTTCCGGCTCGGTGATCAAATTCTGTTGGACGGCTTTCAGCAGCGCATTGTAGGAACCGCCGCAGCAAATATCGCAGCCGGCTTTCACGGCCGCCGCCGCGGCCGCCGGAAGGGAATCCACATAATGATGACCGGAATAAATGTCACGAACCGCGTCGCAATCCGATACGATGTAACCGTCAAAGCCCCACTGCCCGCGAAGGATATCGGTCAACAGTAATGAATTCGCGCAGTCAGGCGTTCCATCCAGGGCAGTATAGGCGCCCATGACGCCGCCCACGCGGCCGGCCCGCACGCACATTTCAAATTGAGGCAGGTACGTTTCATAGAGATCGCGTTCCGGAGGCCGGGCGTCGAAACGATGCCGCTCCGGTTCCGGTCCGCTATGAACGGCATAGTGCTTGGCACAGGCCATGGCCTTGATGTATTTCGGATTGTCCCCCTGCATTCCCTGGATAAAGGCAACCCCAAACGAACCGCTCAGGAACGGGTCTTCGCCGTAGGTTTCCTGGCCCCGTCCCCAGCGTGGATCGCGAAAAATGTTCACGTTCGGCGACCAAAATGTGAGTCCTCTAAATCGCACGGAGTCGCCGTGGTGGGCCTTGGCGTAATCATTGAATTTTGCCCGCGCCTCGGTCGAAATCACATCAGCTTCGGAATGCATCAGCGGCGTGTCCCAGGTGGCGGCCGCGCCGATGGCCTGGGGAAAAACGGTGGCCCTGCCGGCGAAACCCACGCCGTGCAACGCTTCGCTCCACACATCATACGCCGGAACACCCAGCCGCGGTATTCCCGGCGTCGTGTTGCGAATTTGCTGCACCTTTTCCGCCAGCGACATGCGGCTCATCAGATCGTAAATGCGGGTGTCCAGGGGTTGCGAGGGGTCTTTCCAGATTTCAGGACCTTTGACGGCTGGAGCCCGGTTGTCCGCGGCCGTCAGAGGATCCGCAAAATCCGAAGCGTTCATGGAAACAACCGCCACACCGGATGCGTCGAGAATCTTAAGCGTGTTAAACTTGGCCCGATTTCTTACCGCGACGAAATTCAGCGCCAAAGCCCCGCCCGAATGGTCAATATCGCCTGTGATCGTGGCGACCTTGTCAGGTCCGTCGGCTGCGGACACGATGTCAAAATCTTTCGCCAGCGTCGTATCTCCGCTCGTAACGTCAAAAACCCGCCGGCCGGGTTCTTTGAAGAAGGTTTCGGCTTCGCCAATAATCACGGCGTATTTTCCTTTCGGAAGACGGGAAACGGTGATCGTAAAGTTGGTTCCGCTGATTTCCTCTCGAAACGCCGCGGCTTCCTGCGGGGACGCTCCCTGGATCTGCACATCGGCGCCGTTCCGAAAATGTTGAAACTGTCCTTCCGCCTGTACCACCCGATCACAGGCGGCGCAGATTTCGTCGTCCGCCCGCGCGGGATGGGTAAAGAAAATCAGGTTAAAAGCCAGCAAGGCACAGAAGGGTATTACACGCATAATATACTCAAAGGGATTCACGATTTACAGGAGACGATGCTGCGCCAAATTTTGAGTCAGGGAAACATGTTTTTTCGCGGCGGCGGCATAGTCAGAAGCCAGTTGTTTGTCCGGTTCCACTCTTTCAGCGGGGCTGATGCGCACGATATCGGCGGCCCAACCGGCGATGGATTTGGAGGTTTGCACGGCGGCCAGCGCCTGGATGGCGGCGCCCAGCGCTGCGCCTTCCGCCTCGATCAGCGTAACAACGGGACAATTAAAGATGTTGGCGCAAATCCGCCGCCAGACGGCGCTCTTGCTGCCGCCGCCCGTCAGCCGAATCTCTGCGGGCCGGATTCCAAGCTCTTTCATGCGTTCCAACCCATAGGCCAGTCCCAGTGTCACGCCTTCCATGACGGCGCGCGCCATGTGAGCCGGTTTCATATTGCGCAAATTCAGGCCGTGAAAAACCCCGCAACCCTCCGGCAAATTCGGCGTGCGCTCCCCCTGGAGGTAGGGAAGAAAGAGCAATCCATCGGCGCCGGCCGGCACGCTTTCAACGGCGGCGTCCAACTGGGAAACCGGCCAGCCAAACAGGTTCCTCACCGCCTCGGTGGCCACAGTGACATTCATGGTGCATAGCAACGGCAGCCAGGCATCTGTGCTGTCGCAGAAACCGGCAATTTCTCCCCTGGGATCGGTTACCGGTCTTTCACTATACGCATAAATCGTTCCCGACGTGCCCAGGCTGGCGGTTACCGTTCCCGGAATGACGTTGGCCGTGCCGATCGCGCCCATCATGTTGTCGCCTCCCCCGGCGCTGACGACGGTTTCTCGCGGGAGGTTCCAGCGCCGCGCCAGGCCCGGTTTTAGAAGGCCGGCCGGTTTGCAGGAAGACTCTACCGGCGGCATCTTTTCAGCCAGGGCCGGGTCTATGAATTTTAAGATTTCAGTTTCCCATTGGCGCGAGTGAATATTCAACAATGCCGTGCCGGACGCATCGCCGTATTCCATCCGGAACTGTCCCGTGAGATAGAAATTCAGGTAGTCGTGGGGAAGCAACACCGTGGACAATTCGGAAAAATTGTCCGGCTCATGCCGTTTGAGCCACAGGATTTTGGGCGCGGTAAAACCGGGCAGCATGTCCACCCCGACGTTTTCAATCAAAAATTCCGGGCCAAATTGGTCCCGCATTATCGCGCACTCTTCCACCGTGGAGGTATCACACCACAATTTGGCCGGACGAATCACTTTTGCCTCCCTATCCAGCGGAACGAATCCATGTTGCTGGCCTGAGACGCCGATGCCCCTGACATCCTGGCGCCGGTCTTTCAGATGTTCCAGGACCTGCCCCACGGTTGCATCCACGGCATCGGTCCACGTCACGGGGTTCTGCTCCATGTGTCCCGGGGGCAACCCGGGCAAGACATCGTAGGTGCGCGCCGCGGAAGCGATAATTTTTCCGCTCTTACCGTCCAGCGCCACCGTTTTTGTGCTTTGGGTGCCGCAATCTATGCCTAGAAAAATCATCTGAAGTCAGTAGAGACACTTCGCCAGATAACCGGCCAGCGCCGTGTACCGCTGCGTCGCGCGGAAGCCGGCGACTTTTTTTCGGTCCACCCTGGCCGCTTTGGCCCACAATCGCTGCAGGTTCGCGGCGCTCGTGTGCAAAATATCGGCGATGTCCTCCTGCCGGTCGGTTCGCGGCGCTTTGACATCGAAGGCCAGAATGCCCTCCCATTTTGCGTCCTGGAGTGCCACGCACAACGCCAGATCCTTCAACGGCTCGACGTAGCCAAACGGCAGATCCTGGTCGTAACGCGTCGTGTCCTGCGAATTGAGATGGATATGAAATAGTTTTCCGGCCTCCAGGCAAAGCTCGACGTCCCAGAGATAATCCAGCCCGGCCATGCGGCTGTGCGCCGTTTCCGGATTGACCCCAAACAACGGCTGCACCGCTTTGTCCAACCGGCTGATTAAATAAAGCACTTCCCCGACGTTGCTCAAATACATGTTGGCGCGCGGTTCGTTGGGCTTGGGCTCAATGGCGAAGCGCGGCGATTTCCGGCCATATTTCCCGAGGGCATAATGGCCCACGGCGTTGAAACCTTCGACCATGCGCCGGAACGAGTCCTGCCCGTTTTTGGCCAGAACAAAATCAAAACCTTCGCGCCCGTTCCAAAACACCATAATTTCCGCCCCCAGCGCCACCGTTACATCAACGGCATTCAGCGCGTTGTGCAACGCATGTTTCCGCACCTGGCTATCGTTGCTCGTCATTGCGCCGTCCTTGAAAATGGGGTCGGCAAAGAACGAAGGCGTGTACATGCCCATCTTGAGCCCGTGACGTTTCATCAGTTCTTTCGCCCTGGGCGCATCGCGCGCGGAGATTTCCACGTCATGCGCTTCGATATATGTAATGCCCGCATCGGCCAGCAGCGGAATCCGATCCAGGACCGGAATTTCTTCGCGCGTAGGCCCGCCAAACGGATCACGCCCGGCGCCCAGGTTCCAAACCCCGGCCCCGATGCCTTGTTTACCCTTCTTGGGTGCAATAATTATTTTTTGCATATGACAGAATTGAATAGCAGGAAACTAACAGAGCTGGCAAGAGGCGTCGTGCAGGGATTCCCAGTGGTAAAAAATGCACAACGACTTACGCTTTGGAAAACGCCTGCACTGCCAGGAGCAGTCCAATAATAACCAGGCCGCCGAACACATATTTCTGAAAGGTATCGTGCGGCAACCGATGATTGGCCATGCGCCCAAGCCAAATCGCCGGCAAAATGACCGGCAGGCTCAGGATATAATAGTGAGTGAGTTCAAAATTCCAGAGTCCATTCCAAAAATATCCCACCATGCCAACAATGCTCGCGGGCAGAAAATAGCCTTGCAGCGTTGCCCGAAAATGTTGCGGCGACCAGCGCCGCATCGCTCCATAAATGGCGAGGGGAGGACCGTTCATGCCGTAAGCTCCGCCAAGGACTCCGGCGATCAGGCCAAAACTAATCAACCATCGTTTGCTGTCATGCTTCAATTCGGGAATTTGCGCCCCGGCCAGGGAATAAAGAGCGAAACCGATAATAACCAGAGCCAGCAGAAGCTTCACCAAAAGCTGGTGGGAACTGGTCAGCAGCAAAAGCCCCAGCGGGATTCCGACCACTGTCGGAACGAGAAGCCAACTGGCGCTTCGCACGTGTACTTTTCGCCAATCCTGAATAACGATGAGAGCCGCGATGGTAATCGAAACCATGACCGCCAGTGGAGCGGCGGTCCTAACCGGTATCCGCATGGCCAGCAAGGGAACGGCAATCAGGGCTTCGCCGAAACCCAACGCCGAGCGAATCAGAGTTGCAATAAAGAGGACTGCCAGCACGAAAAACGTTTGATCAAAATTGATGCCCATGACAAATCAGTAAAACCTCGAAGCGTTCAGACGATGAATATAATTCAGAATGCGTTGAAGAATACAGCACAACCTTTGAAGCCCGCGGCGGCACGGCAGGTTCATGGAGAGCCTCGACCTCCAAATTTAGACGCGAATCGGGGCCATGATCCGATGCAGTCATCCGCCATTCCGAGTTATGGAACGACGTATCGGAGCGCGACCTTCAGGTCGCTTCGGCGTACGACGTTGCGAGATTATGGAATACATTGGCGTTCTGGTTGTCGTTCGATGAAGCGGCATAAATGCCGCGCTCCGTGCGGTTCACGGAACCGGATGCGCCCGTAGTCATCTCTGCCGCCCATTTCCTTCGCTTGACCGGAAAATCCAACCCAATAAACTGTCAGCGATGATTCAGTTGCGGCAGTTCCCGAGCAAGCCCCGGCATTTTTCCGACCTCTTTGAAGAGCACGGCAGCGGAAGTATCGCGCGCCTTCCGGTGCATCAAAACGGAGGATTTGAGGTCCATTATATCGCCAAAGGACACTTGCATTGGGAGATCGAATCACGCCCCTTCCTCGTCGCGCCGCATTCGGTCATATTTACTTTCCCTTGGGAAAAACATGGAAGCTGCGTGGATTTCGAGCCGGGCCACCAGTTCCACTTTGTTGTCTTTCGTTTGGAAGATACGAAGAAGAATCGGCCCGACCGGGTTCGATTGCTCCGCGATTTCGGACTTTCGGACCGGGAACAGGCGGAAATCTTCCAAAAGCTGTCATCGGTAACCAATCGCTGCTTTCCCGCCACGTCGGATTTCGCCTGGATGATGACGCGGCTAACGCGGGAACTGGCGCAACCGGGAATCATGGCGCGGACCGGCGTGATCGCGCTTTCGCGCGCCGTGCTGTGCGAGTTGGTCCGGATCGTTCATCAATCGCAAACGGAAGCGCGGAAAGATTCCGCCGGCGAACAGCGGGTGCTGCAATTTGTGGAGGAACTGCGCCTGAACTGTTCAGGGCCCTGGACCCTGGATTCCATGGCCGCCGCCTGCCGGCTCAAACGCACCCGCTTTGAAAACCTCGCCCGCGAACTCACCGGCGACGCACCCTCGGTTTTGTTGAACCGTTTCCGTGTGCGGCAATCTCAATCGTCCTTGAAGGGCAGCAATAAAAGCGTCACCGAGGTCGCGTTTGACGTTGGCTTTGGGTCGAGCCAATATTTTTCCCGCGTATTCAAAAGCATGGTCGGCATGACCCCCACCGAATACCGCCGCCAGCGCGGCAACCTGGACCGGTACGACCGGCAATTCCGCAAAGCGCTGGAAAGGCTGAAAAAATCAGAGCCGCAGCCATAGAAGATGGAAGATTGAGGATGGCCAAAACGACATAGCGGCGTTTCGGGAGAGCGCCGCCAATTTAAAAGAAGAAAAGGAACAATTGCGGCGCTCTCTCAGATATTCACACACCCGAAACAATCAGCGATGGTGTTGGGAGGTGCGCGGACAGCTTTGTCCGCGCGAACCTGGGACCAGCAGAGACACGCGGACAAGGCTGTCCGCGCTCCTCAAATCCAGGCATTCGCCGCTTGGGTTCGAAAATTTGCGCTCTTTCCGCCCATCGAAACCGCTTTGGATGACAATGGCCGCTTGCTCACCCGCCGTCGCTGCGCTATGGCGCGGCAGGCAGTCGCGGCTCTGCTAAGCGCTACTCCGATTTCGACGAAAACTGGCCTTCCTTATTTTTAAAAAGCAAATTGAAGGTCGTCAGGGAGCCGTAACAGCGGCTGACGTATTGCTGCATTTCCACTTTGTCGGCATCGGTCATCACGGTGTGGGCGTTGATCTTTTGTTCCAGCACACGCAATTGATTCCGGATGCCGACGATTTTGTGAAAGAGAACTTCGAGCGGCACTTCCTTGGTCTGCAACGAGGGGTCGGAAGGATGCAAAACCACTTTGCCCCTTTGCCAGCGCACGGCGAGTTCCGCCACCACGGCGTCCGGCTTTTCGACCCCCAGGCGTTCGACCACCTTTTCGACGATGGACTCGACGAATTGACCCAATGGCTGATCCAGTCCCGACACCGACATGCCCGGTTCCGCGGGCATCAGGCCGCCCAAATCCGGATCCACGGTGCGGAGCGTATCGCTAAAGCGAACCTCGGCGGTTTGCTCGGAAATCGTCCTGACCGTGCCAATGCCATATTGCGGATGCCGCACGGACATACCGATAGTGAGATTTTGTATTTTCATACTCTTTTGCTTTTCTTGAGGTTACACGGAGGGAGGGGAAAAATCAAAAAATCGTTTTAATACGAGTGGGCTCCAAGACGGGGAGGAAAACGGCAGGCTCTCTATGAACCGGAGGGGGTTTTCGAAATTGGCCGCAAATCAAATTCGCGCTATCGCGCGGCTTCGCAATTA
This sequence comes from Verrucomicrobiia bacterium, assembly GCA_030038175.1. Classification (GTDB taxonomy): domain Bacteria; phylum Verrucomicrobiota; class Verrucomicrobiia; order Limisphaerales; family UBA11358; genus UBA11358. The sequence goes on along the minus strand of JASHPN010000048.1, from coordinate 8,138 downwards.
GCGGCTGGATATTGGGCGTCCCACACCCAAGGCGGCGCGCTCGCAGACTCGCGCTCTGCCCTGGGCTACTATATGTCACCCTTACAGGGTTTTGAGCCAGCGGCTGCGCCGGATAAATTATTGATTCATGGTTCCGATGTGCGTCCAATTTTGGAGGTCGAGCCCCTCCATGAATCGCATTCTTCAATCACCCGGCCCATTTGTCATCGGCGCCGCAAGGTAGAATCGCCACGGGTTAATCGGCGCATCCGGGTCTATGAAATCAATCGAACCCTGGAAGACCTGGTTGGTGCAGACGGGCGTCCAGTTCTGCAAATCGCTCGAATACTCAAGGCTAAACCACGCGCCATCCGGGCCGGCGCTGTTGACGTGGAACGTGCCATCGGGCAGCAACCATGGCAACGGCCGCGGCCAGTTCTCCAGGATCAAGACCTCCGCATGCGATGGCAGGCCAACCAAATAATCCGGCGGACTATTGCTGTCCGGCGTCAGCGTCAGGATAACGGTCTTGGGCGCGGCGGTCGCCCCATGATCAACGGGAACAATCGGTATGAGCGCACGGTCGTACCCGGTCGGAATGTTCGCGTAGCCGGGCAGCGCGAAGTAATCCACCCCGTTGCTGGCCGTGCCGCCGATATTGTAATTGACGGTGACGGTATTAGTGACTTCGCCAAAACGATGCACCAAAAAGAGTGCGACTTTAGGACCCCAATTTGTGGATAACTGCCATTTGACCGGCGGCCAATTTGTCCAGGACGGTGTGTCATTGGTCATCCCCTCCCAGGTCCACGAATTGTTCGTTCCGGCAATGGCCACTGGATCCACGGCGGTGATGTTCACAATGTCCGTAGCATTAATCGGAGGTGTGGTGGAAACGATGGTAATATTAACCGGGGCTGAAGTCTCCAAAAGGCTGGAAACCTGCGGGTCAGGGGTTTCCCATAAATAAGTGCCGTTGGCCACAGCCGTCAGGGCATAGGAACCCACCGGCGCATTCGTCCAAACCAGGCACCACACCGCATGTAACCGGGCAATGATGTCCGGTTCCATGACCGAGGGTAACATTAATGTGGGCGTAACCGGGCTCGGCACGTCCAGGCGAGTCCCATGCCCAATGTCCACTCCGTTGGCGTACAACTCGACGTTGGTAAATTGCGCTTCGGAGCGCGTATAAACCAGTATTGGCACGTCCGCCGGGGCAACAAACACCGCATGATTGGGTGGGCTGGCGATTCTGATCGGTGGCCCCAGAGCTATTGAAAAGATTTCATCATCCTGGGCAGTGGCGGAAAATGAAAACAAGGCGCCCATCAGCACAACCATTAGAACCCGTGCTTCGACGAAAGGCACCTGGCGTCGCACTCTCATAATTACCGCAAAAATAAGGGCTACTGACTCTCTGAATCAGCCATATTCCACATTGCCTAACTGAAGTCAAGCTAATATTATTTGTGAATTACAATTGCATAGCGGCGATTGGCTTGGCCTATTTGAGCGCGGAACACTCGGGAATGAGGAGCGCGGACAGCCCTGTCCGCGTGTTCCCTGTTTGCGCAATATTCGCGCGGACAAAGCTGTCCGCGCTCCTTTGGTTGCGGCGTCAGCCGCGCTGTAAGCTCTGTCGTTAAAATCTGGGCGTTTTGTTTTGCCGCCAAAATCGGCTGGTGATGGCCAGAACTCCCCCGATGAGCGCCAGGGGAATCGCGGTTGGTTCAGGGACCGCGATCGTTTGTATATCAAGCGACCAACCGGCCAATTCACCGGTGGCCCCATTGGAACAATCGGCGACGAATAAAGTCCAGGTGCCGTCCGCGGACGTTCCATAAAAGTCCGAGAGCATGGCGGTTTGGGGAGTCGTGTCCAGAACGTCCAGCGGACTCACGTTCCGCCCATCCGGCGCCCAGGTGCCGAGAAGTTGCCCCGCGGAATCAAGGGTATAGGTAAAATCCTGATAGTCGTGAACATCATCGCCCGAATCGTCGAAGGTAATATCCATTCCATTGTCAGCGTAACCGAACGGATTTTCAGCAGTGACTCCCGGCCGGTTCAGCAAAACTGCAAAGCCGCCGTCGCTATTGACGAGCGTGGCGTAATAATCCCCATTGAACGCTCCATCGCCTGTGCCCACGATATCCAGGCCCACCGTGATGCTGACGATTTCGCCGGATAAACCCGAAACGGTCTGGCTATTGGCCAGGCCGCTCAAATTGCCGTCGGGAATGGCGAGGTTGAGATTTTGATACGAGAAACTGCCGCTGTACTGCGCCAACCCGGCGAAAGGGAGCGCCAGGCAAAGCCAGGCGGCACAGCGAAGCAAATATATGGATAAGGAGCGGCTCATTGGACGAGATTGCGGTAAAAGCGTTGACTCGTGTTGCCCCCGGTGGGATCAACGATCTCGAAGACACCATTCGTGCCCGCCGTGACGGTGCCCAGGGTGGTCCAAATAATTGGCGGGCTAAGACTGTCGGTATATTGAATCGTATTGCTCAGGCCGGGGATGCCGATAAAGGTCAGCGTCAGACTCGATCCGGACCCGGGGACCGCGGATATAATGCTCAGGCTCGCGGGCGGAGAAGGCGGAACGACCTGCACGAGGATGGCGCCTACGGTCTGATCGCCTTCGGAATCCTGCACCACCCAGTTAAATGAATCCGAACCGTTGAAACCGGCAGGCGGGTCGTAGGTGACCCAGCCGTCCAGAAGACCGATCAAGGCCCCATTGGCGCTGGTGTCGGCCAGACTGACGAAGAAGACCTGATCGCCGTCCACGTCCGTCACCGTTGCCATCAGCCTGCTCAGGAGCACTTTGGTGGTCAGGTTTGTTCCGCGGTCGAGCGTGTAAAGCGGCACCGTGGGAGGATTGTTCAACTGGGCCGGATAACCGCCCCACAGGCTGTCGTTGCCCACGGTCAATAACTCGCCGTTTCCGCCAATGCTCGAATCGAGGGTGTAATTGCCGGCGTAAAGCCGTGAGCCGCCCGAATCCAGCGACGTGCAGGACACGGTGGCGGTGGCCTGGGCGTGCACTGACGCCGCGCCTGCGATCACCAGCCAAAAGGCCATCAACCGCACAATGCAATAAGTATGTGATGGCATTGGTTTCATTTTACGTCCGTCAGGTTTTGATTGGCCGCCAATTTATCAACCGTTTCCTGCAAGCGCGCGACGGTTTCCTGAAGCTGGCGGATTTGAGCATCCTTTTCGTCCAGCTTTTGGTCGAGGCCCTTGATGGCCGCAAGCGCGACGCCTTCTTCATCAATGGTCGTGATGTGCCGGTTATCCTCTCCCACTCCAAAGGCGGCATAGAAATCCTGGGCCATCGGGCCAATGTGCCGGATGGAAGACGGTTGAGTCTTGTAATTCCAGGTGGCGACGGGCAACGCCGCGACTTTGGTCAGGATTGCCTGCGGATCGGTGGCGGCAAAGTTTTCCTTGGAATTGCGGTCGCTCAAGCTGGACCACGCACCGCTGCCGGCGGCCAGTTGCACGCCGGCGCCATTGGTCGCGGCACTGTAAAAAATGACCCCGCCCGAGGCGCGCGCCACAAACTGGTTGGTGGTCGTGGACGCCGTGATGCTTCCGGTTCCGTCGCTCCAAACAAAAGACCCGCTGTTAGTGGCCTGGGCGTTATAGCCGGCCGCGAAACTATAGTCACCGGACGCAGTATTGGCCTTCCCCCCACCGACCGTCGAATTCTCGCCGCTCGCATTGTTGAAAGTTCCACCGACAATGGTTGAGCCAAATCCATTGGCGAAGTTGTTTCCGCCGCCCCCTGCGGTTGCCTCCTGCGCGCCAGCAACGTTATCAGAGCCGCCCGCAACGGTTGCCGTAATGTTGGTCGCCTGGTTCGCGTCACCGCCGCCCACGGCCGCGAAGTATCCGTTGGCCAGGTTTCTTGAACCGCCGCTTATGGTCGCATAGGGCGCGCCAATAACGTTGTTAAACCCGCCGCCGATAGTGGAAAACGCCGAGTTTGTTTGAACGGTATTTGCCAATCCGCCGGCGATGGTTGAATTAGTAGAGGCGCATTGGATCGTATTGGTCGTGCCGCCACCGATCGCCGATTCATCTGAGTTTGTGCCGATAAAATTGCCATCGCCGCCAGCAATCGTTGCGACATTTGCGGCGTTCGTATTGCCCACGCCGCCGCCGATGACGGAATTGGTCCCGCCGATATTGTTCCAGCTTCCACCGCCGATGAACGCGCCCGCCACGCCGGCTGACACTGTGTTGTTCGTTTCGCCGCCGATCACATTGGGCGCGCCATTCGTGTTGGGTTGAAGCACCAGGCCGGGGCCGGTCAATACCGGGTTTCCATCCACCGTCACGCCGACGCCGCCGGTCAGGAACACCACGCCGCCCGTGGCGCGAACCATGAACTGGCTATTGGTGGTGGTCGTGGTATTTGTGCTGCCGTCGCTCCAAACAAAAGAATTGCCATCAGCCGCGTTTGCGAACTGGCCGGCGGCAAAGCTGTATGCCCCCGAAACTGTGTTGCTGTAGCCGCCGGCAATAAAAGAATAACCTGAATCAGTTTGAACAACGTTATCTTCGCCACCGCCGATGAACGCGCCAAACACACCGGACGCCACGGTATTATTGGTGTCACCGCCAATCACATTGGGCCCGGCGGCGTTTGGTTCCAATCGAAGCGCGCGGGAATTATTGACCCACAACTCCAAAGGCTGATCATTTGTGCTCCCAAGGAATTGGCCGGGGGAAACTTCATTCCCGCTCAATTGCCAGAAATTGCTTGCCGCAATGCCGCTCAATAAATCGGCATTGACGTTGGTTAGACCCGTGCCGTCACCGCTAAAGCTGTTGGTGGCATTGTTAAAAATCAAAACGCCTCCATAAGTTCCGGACAAACTCGCGGCCGGGACAACGCCCACGAGTTTCGTGGCATTGAGATTGGTCAATCCTCCGCCATTGCCGGTGAACGAACCTTTGAATTGATTGTTCACGTTGGTCGCCTGGACAACCCCAGCGAAAATGTTTGTTGCCGTGAATGTCTGATTAAAATTGAGAAACGCCACATTCGTGGGAAACACCGATAGAGGCAGAACGCCCGTGAAGACAGCGGCGTTCAAAGGCAGGTTATAAAGGCCGGAACCATCGCCGCTGAATCCCGGCACTCCCGTGGCCGTAAAAGTGGAAGCGGTTACGTTTCCGTTTACGGTCGCGTTGCCGATTACGGCCAGACTGCCCGCTCCCGGCGGCGCAATCCCAATGCCGATGCCCCCGGCATTTTCCTGCAAACCCGCGGCCGGAGGCGCCACGCCAATTCCAATGCCCTGGCTCACCGCCAATAACCCGTCACCGGCAGGAACTGCGACGGCCAATCCGATACCCACTCCGGCGCGGTCCACCGAAAGTCCGGCTGCCGGAATTGGATCACCGGCGTTGGCGCTGATTTCCACGCCGCCAGCGATGCCCACGTTGCCCGCGGCCGCCGGAGTGGGACCGGCGCCCACGCGCAAACCGGCTGCCGGAGAATTGACGCCCACGCCCACGCCGCCCAAAGCGTCCAGGCCGTTGCCCGCTCCCACCGTCAAATTGCCAGCCACGATAGACGCAGCGCTTCCTTGTCCCAAACCCGGCCCGGTAACCAGCAGTCCAACGGCGGGGGGCGCGGCGCCGATGCCGACGCTCGTTGCCACCCTCATTTGGCCCGCGGCGGCTGGAGGATTGACCCCAATCCCAACGCCGCCGCCATTCACCTGCAAACCGGCAACCGGAGCCGCCACGCCCACACCCACGCCACCGCTATTGACCTGCAAACCGGCAGCGGGAGGGGCCACGCCAATTCCAACTCCCTGGCTCACCGCCAATAATCCGTCACCGGCAGGAACCGCGACAGCTAAACCGATGCCCACTCCGGCGCGGTCCACGGAAAGGCCGCCCGGTGGGACCGGATCCGCGGCGTTAGGGCTGATTTCGACGCCCCCGGCGATGCCCACCGCGCCCGCCGCCGCGGGAATGGGGCCCGCGCCCACGCGCAAACCGCCCGCCGGAGCGTTGACAGCCGGACCGATGCCGACGCCGGTTCCGACGGTCAAACTATTAGCCGCGGGGGCGCCCGCATTGGCTCCAATTTGAACACCGCCGGCCGGAGCGGCAACGCCCTGGCCGATGCCCACGCCATTTTGGACAGTCAAGCTGCCGGCGGCCGGCGCGCCAGCCAGAACTCCAATCTGCACCCCCGGATTGGCGGCAACGGCGCCGACGCCAACGGCTATGCCATTCACAATGTTGGCGTCGTTTCCGACGGTAATATTTTGCAGGAGACTGATATCGCCAGGGCCCGGCGAATTCACGCCCACCCCAAGGCCGCCCGCGTCAGGAAGCACTCCCGCGCCAATTCCAACGCCGCCTTGCACGGCAATATTGCCGGCCTGCCCGTTTTGGGCGCCGGCCGCCGGCAATGAATTAACCGCTATGTTGCCTGAAAAGGCCGCCACCGGGGTGGTGTTGCCCGCCGAGCCGTTGACCACCAGGGCACTTCTTCCGGCGGCATTTCCGCCCGGCGGCCCAGCGTCCGCCGTCAAGGTTGTCAGGCCGCCCACGGCCAAATCGCCTTGTTGCATCCCTCCGGCTACGGCCTGGATTTTCACATTGCCGAACACGTTCACGGCCGGACCGGGGTCACCCACGGCGGCCTGGACAGTCAATTTGTTAAAGTTGGCGCCATTCTGGAAGTTTGGCGGATTGGCCGCCGCTGCAAAATTGACCGGGAGATTGAACGTCACCTGGTCGCCCGCATTGGCCAGATTGAAAGTCACCGGGCCGGTGAAGTTCGCGCCCACGTTGAAATTGGGAGCCACGTTATTGAAAATGGCCCCGGCATTGAATGTGGCCAGGGCGTTGAACACCGTCGTAGCGCCCGCATTGAAATTCACGGGAAAATTGGCGAAGGTTGCGCCGCCGTTAAACATCGGGTTGACGGCAAAGGTGACGGGACCGGCGGCAAAGTTCGCCCCGCCATTGAACGTGGCCAGCGCGCCGAAATTGAGGGGCAGGTTGAAATTGATGTTATTGCCCGCGCCGCCGTTAAAATTCACCGTGCCGCCAACGCTCAAGGCCACGCCGGGAGGCGGGATGGAATTGATGCCCACGCCATTGGTGGCGCGAATCAGGAATTGGTCATTGGTCGTCGCGACCAGGGGGAAAGGTTGCGAATCGGCCCAGACAAAGTCGCCCTGGTAAAGCGCCTGCGCCTGTTGTCCCGCGGCGAAACTGAATTGGCCGGCGGCGATGTTCAAAGAACCGCCGGGCACGGTCGCGTTAGTGCCGGTGGCCAGATTGTTTATACCGCCGCCAATAAACGCATATTCGCCGCCCGCCGTGTTCCCGGTGCCGGCAACCACGGCGGCATAGAAATTAGTGGCCGTATTGAACGAGCCGCCGCCCACAAATGACAGAGGGCCGGTCGCCTTGTTGATAAAGCCGCCGGCAACCGAGGACCGAACGCCGGAAGCCGTATTGACGTTGCCGCCGCCGACCGTCGCCTGGTAGCCGCTGGCCGTGTTTTGCTGACCTCCGCCCACAAACGAGGCATTGCCGCTGGCTGTATTTCCGGCGAAGGTTGTTCCGTCATATCCGCCGCCACCCACAAAGGCGCCAATCCCGGTGGCGCTGTTGCTTGAGCCGCCACCTACAAAGGCGTCCTCGGCGCCGGCAAGGTTTTGATAGCCGCCGACAACGATGGCTCCCAAACTATTGGCGACGTTTCTGGCGCCGCCGGCAACGATCGAACCACTGCCGCTGGCGGTGTTAAAACCGCCGCCCACGACGGACGACCGATTACCGGCCGCCGTATTCTCGTGCCCGCCGGCAACCGATGCTTCAATTCCACTCGCACTGTTTTGATTGCCGCCACCCACAAAGGCGTAATTGCCGCTCGCGGTGTTGGTCAGGCCACCACCCACAACCGACGCATTGCCGCTGGCCGTGTTGCCACCCTCAGTCGTGCCGTCAAATCCACCGCCGCCCACAAAGGCGCCGTTCGCAATGGCGCTGTTTTGATTGCCGCCAGCCACCGTCGCATACGCGCCCCCGGCGTTATTTTGATTGCCGCCACCCACGGTCGGCTCAAGGTCGTTCCCCGCAGTGTTTAGATAACCGCCAGCCACCGT
>JASHPN010000047.1 GCA_030038175.1 Verrucomicrobiia bacterium | reverse complement strand
CCCATGAACGCGTCCACTTCCGGCAAAAGCTTCGGGAGTTCCTCGCGAAAGCGCTGGGGAAGGCAACCGGAGACGATGAGTCCCTGCCCGCGATTGCGCGCTTCACGGATTTCGGAGGACTCTAAAATCGCGTCCACACTTTCCTCCTGGGCGGAATCAATAAACGAACACGTATTGACGATGAGGGCGTCGGCCTGCGCGGCATCATTGGTGATCTGAATCCCATCCTTCAAAAGGGCGCCCAGCATGATCTCGGCGTCCACGAGATTTTTCGCGCAACCCAGTGAAATCAGGCCGACTTGCAAGGGGCGCTTCTTTTCGGTTTTTTTAAATGACGTTTTAGGCACTGGCATACAGGATAAGCTACGAAGGGCGTGCGCCGCACGAGAAAAGGTTAGGGCGCCGGGGCGCCGTTGGCGGCAGACGCCCTGGCGGGAGAAGCGGCGGGGGCGTTGGTCGAGCTGGGCAGCCACGGCAAATTTGGGTCGCCACGAATTTGAAGCTGGCTGCGGATCACGGCCCGAGCCGCGTAAGGCAGCCCATTTTGAGGATCCAATAAATGGACCAGGATATCGTCATTAATGGCCTTAAAGGGGGCCAGTGGCACGCGTTTGACGTCCGCAGCAAATCCTTTAATCTTGCCGTTATAGGTGTCATAGGTCTTGCGGGCGAGCCTTCCAAAGCCGGCATACCGATCATTGTCTCCCAGGGCCAAATTGACATAAGCGTGAACCAACATTCCGGCCACGGCTTCGGTAATCGCATCGGAAGAGGTCTCCTTGACGTCCTCCTGCACCCGGGATACGCAATACTCGTCGAGCGTCACATTGCGGGGATATGAATTGGGCACACCGTCAATGATGGTTTTATCAGGATATTTTTTGCCCAGATAATCAAACCATTTTTGAGCATCGGCAATGCGGTCGCCCTGGTAGAGATAATAGATCGCGTCACGCAGAAAGTTTCGATGGCCGATGCCGATATGCTCCGCGTCTTTGGGATCCTGGCTCATTTCAGTTTCGTAGGCTTTGTTGACCGTGGGAATGATCGCCAGCTCCGGTCCAAGTTCAACGTTGGTTGAGAAGGGATCGTCGAGAATCTGGCCGTGTTGAAATTCCTGCATCATGGATTGGTAAATGACCCGGCGCAGCTGGATTAAATCCTCGGGCTTGACGTTGTCGGGGTGTTCACCGGCCTGCTTCAGTCCCAGGCAAGCCCAGTATATGGCGTGTGCTTCAACCGACCGCCAGTCCAGAGGCCCCCATTGCTCATCCACTTGTTTGGCAAAACCCGGGTCAATTTTATATTGGTTGGTCAGGACAAACACGGTGTGTTTTTGCGCCAATGTCACGGGCTGGATCAGACCGTCAATATTCGTCCCATGAGGGCCGAAAAACGGCGTCATTTGCTGCGCCCATTGCGTTTTGTAATAGTAATTGGCATCGTCCAGGTATTCGCCCATTTTGTTTTGGAAAATCCAGGCCAATTGCTGGTAGAGCAGCGTATTATCCGGATTGTAAACCAGCCCGCGGTCCCGCAAAAGTTCGATTCCGTTATTCACCCAGCGCCAGCGGTCGCCGGGATCCTTGAACTTCACCGAAATATTCCAGGCCATGTTCCAGCCTTCGTAGGCCCAGACCTGCGAGTAATGGGGTTCCAGATCGGTAATCCAATTGGCGAGCTGGGCCGCTTCAAAGAATTTATCATTCAGTTGCAGATCGTTGGCGCGCATCCAGAGGAAATTCGAAATCAGTCCGCGAAAACCGCCCAGCGCCTGGGTGGTCAACGCCAGGACCGGCGGCGCGTCGCGCAACGGTTGTGAAATGGTCAATCCCAGCGCCGCCCGGTCACGGTTCAGCAGCGTCTCGAGCCGGCCCGCCCCGAAGAGCAACGCAACGGTGACGGCCAGCAGGATGATCTTTTTTGCGCGCGGGTTCATTGGTTTTGCGCCGCCGCAAGTTCGCGCCGGTTGAACATAAAGATGCCAATAACGGCAAACCCGCCGCTAAACAACAGGACGATCTGTCCGAAAGCCGCCCCCACTTCATTCCAGGGGATGCTCCGGCCCGAGCTTAAGGCATCTATGGGGGAAAAATTCTCGATCAGGCCCAGCACACCGAGCATTCCTTTGAAAATAGGGATAAAGATCACGTCGGTAAGCGAAGCATGGCCCGGAGCAGGCGTGCTGCCTTGCGTAACGCTGCCCAGTGACACGGTCTCGGCCAGCGTGCCGCTGGAGAGAGCCACCGCCAGCAACGTCACCGAAAAGAACGCGGCCACGGGAAAAGATAGAAAGCTGGCCGCCATCATGCCAATCGTTGAAAGGAGAACCAGCCAGAAGAAAATCACCGCCAGCGCACGCACAAAATTGACGGTGAAGCCCCCCTGGGGAAAGAGAACTTCCATTCCATCGTCGAGCGGGAAAGTCAACGCCGAATTGTTTTCATTCAGGAAAACGACGGCCAGTTCGCCTTTGCTGTCGCAGAGATTGGGAGGAATGCTAAATTCGTGAAACGTATCGGGCGCCAGGCTCATGGGCGCGAGCTGGACAAAATTGGTGGATTCGGGATTGCCGACCATCCACAGGCCGACATAAGTGCCCGTGAGGCTTCCGTTGGCGGCGTTGAACTTGATGCGCAATTGCATGGGCCGGCCGCGCAGGTCATTTGGGGATGCGCCCAACTGAATCCGCCATTGATGGGCATACGCCGGCGGCACCAGTTCGAGATCGGAGACGACCGCGTCGCGAATTTCCTGGCGGACTTCCGGCAGGTCCACGTTTGTGGCATTGGGATTTTCCTTGAGCCGGTTTTGCAAAACCTGCTCGGTTTCGGCGTCAATTTGTTGACTGAAATCCTCCTTGGCCGAGCCGCGGGCGACCATCACCTGTTCCCGCAGGTCTTTTTGCTCCGCCGCGGGCAGCCGGGAAGCGCGCCATTCCAGCATGCCGTCAATGCATGCCGCCGCCAGAATCAACAGGGCGGCATTGAGAGAAACGATGCCCAGCCACTTGCCGAGCCAGATCTGCCAGCGGGCAATGGGCTTGGTCACCACGACCTGGATCTGGCATTCCTCGATATCGCGGGCGAGCGCGCCGCACGAAAGCCAAAGGGTTGAAATACCCAGGAGGACCGTGATCGAGCTCAGGGTATAGGTCACGATGATTTGCGTGAAGCCCCGGGCCGTGCCGTCATCCTTGACCATCAAGGGAAGACCCACAACTGCCAGAACCAAAAGCACGGCGATGACCAGGAAAAGCTTGAACCGCAAGGCGGCCTTCCAGGTCAACCAGGCAACGGCAAGAATTTTTTGCATGAAGAAATTTTTCCAAAATCGCAAAGGCGCGCCCGCCGTTGCGAAACTCATTTTGGTTTTCCAAGCAGCGAAGTCAGTTTTTCGTTGGCTCCGGCCAAATCCACCGGTTTTTGTTCCGGCTCTTTGGGAGGGGGTTTTACCGGCTCGGCCTTGGCCAGGGCTTCCAATCTTTTCTCATCCAATTTTGGTTCGGCGCTCGCCGCCGCTTTTTTCACTTCAACGACGGGGGCGGCCTGGGGCAGAGTCAGTTTTTCGAGCATTTTTTCGGTAGCGGGCTTTTCCTCGGCCCCCGCGCGCAAATAGGCGGCCACCCGCGCGCCGGATTGGGCGCCGCTGGTTTCATGCGCCGCCTGGCGGGCCTTTTCCACGACGTGCAGAAAATAACTCTCCAGATTCTGGGTGGGATTATCCACGCGTACTTCACCGTGCAAGGCGTCTTTGCGGATGATTTCCATCACCCGTTCCAGGGTTTGGCGCGGCAACAGGGGCGTGGTGATCCGCAAGGTGTCCGGCTCGGAAAGCAGTTCTTTGAGCGTGCCGGCCGCCTGGATTTTTCCGCCATAATAAATGACGACGCGGTCGCAAACGTCTTCGACATCCGACAGCAGGTGGCTGCTCAGAATCACGGTTTTGCCGCGGCGCGCCAGCGCGATGATCAGGTCTTTCACTTCCCGGCAGCCGATGGGGTCAAGCCCGGCGGTCGGCTCATCCAAAATAACCAGGTCCGGGTCGTTGATCAGCGCCTGCGCGAGCCCAATGCGGCGCTGCATGCCCTTGGAAAACTCGCCGACAGCCCGCGTTTGAGTATTGCCCAGGCCCACCATTTCGAGCAATTGGCCGGTGCGGTTTTCACGCTCGCCCTTGCTCAATTCGAACAGGTTTCCAAAAAAACCGAGGGTCTCCCGGGAATTCAGGTAACGATACAAATAGGATTCTTCGGGCAAATAACCGATGCGGGACTTGGTCCGCACGTGCCGCGGCGAATGGCCGAAAACTTCGATATGCCCCCGGGTGGGATGGAGCAAACCCAGGAGCAATTTGACCGTGGTGGATTTGCCGGAACCGTTTGGCCCCAGCAGGCCAAAGACTTCGCCGCGCCGCACGTCGAAATCCACATTGTCCACCGCGCGGGCCTTCGGGCGGTTCCAGAAATCCTTGAAAATCTTCGTTAGACCGCGGACTGAGACGACCACCTCGGTGGATGGGCCTTCAGCCTGCGATTTTGGATTCAGTTCGGCGACGGGCATTATTTTTCTTTTATTTTAGTTTATCTACCTGTTCTTTTAAGACAGTTGCAAGGCCATTTTTGTCCAATCTTTTTAGCCGGCACGTTTGCGAAAGATCTCCGCAATGTCCGCTTTTGTCTTCTTCTTTTCTGCCACATCAATCATCGCGGTATAAAGCTCCCATGTCGGCGGTTGAGCGTAAAAGCCATTCATCGCGAGAAAAACCAGAGCGGCCGTCACTGCCGTCCGTTTGTTTCCGTCAATGAACGCTTGAGATTCCGCTAAATGGAACGCATACGTCAATGGCATCGCCATTGGCGTAATAGAAAGTATTCCGGGCCGATGCCAGCGCTGATTCAATCAGCCCATGATCGCGCACGCCATCGCTTCCGCCATGTTCGGCCAAACTTCGGGCGTGAATGCGGAAAACTTCATCAATCGTTAAAAAGCGCGGCTCGCTCACTTGGCCAGCGCGCTCAACAGCTCGCGGTTCTCCCGAAAGACGACGTCGCAGGCTTGTTCGAACGAGAGCTTTTTCCCAAGCCACTGCTTCGCATTCGCATTTTTGCCACCCAAAACTTTTTTGGTCAAAAGGATAAAAACTTCCTCCTGCTCTTTGTCAGGCAGTTCTTCGATTTGATGCATAATTTCAGCGGCACTCATCCCGTTAATTTACCAAATTCTTTCCAGCCAGCAAGCGCCAGAATCAAGCGGCTCCGCTCCCATTCGGCCCGAAAGGACCGGTTGGAAGTCATGCCATTCTGGGCGTCATTTGGCCGGAGGACCGGGCCGGCCCTTTCTTTTGGGCCTCGTCATGGAAGTGCTCCAGTTCCTCGCCTTTGCGGACCAGGCGGGCGCTGTTGAAAATAACGATCAGCGTCCCCGTCACGTGCAGGATCGCCGCCGTGACCGGGCCGATGATGCCAAAGGCCGAGGCGGAAAGCCCCAAAATGATAAAGCAAACGCCAAACGCGAAGTTTTGGTTGATGACCGCGCGGGCGCTGCGCGAAAGCTGCACCAAAAATGGCAGCCGACGCAGATCGTTATTCATCAGCGCAATCGTCGCGCTGTGAATGGCCACTTCGCTGCCGGCCGCGCCCATGGCAATGCCAATGTCGCCCGCGGCCAGTGCGGGAGCGTCGTTGACGCCATCGCCGACCACCGCGACGCGATAGCCTTTGGCCTTCACGGCGTGAACAAACTCGACCTTGTTTTGCGGCAGACATTCGCCCTTGGCTTCTTCGCAGCCGATTTCAGCCGCGACGCGCGTGGCGACGGGCTGGCGATCGCCCGAAATCATCGCAACCCGGCGGACCCCGGCTTCTTTGAGTTCAATCAACGCGTCTTTTGCGCCCGCCCGGGTTTTGTCCTGCAAACCGACCCAGCCGACGCATTGGCCGTTGCGCGCCACAAAAATCAGACTCCAGCCTTCGGCCTCATTCAGATCAACCGCCTTCTCAAATTGCGAATGAACGCCGTTATCCTTGAGCCATTGCGCGCGCCCCACAAACACTTTCGCGCCGTTAATTTCCGCTTTCACGCCGCGGCCGGCGGCTTCCGAGAAATCCTTCGGATCGGCCAGGGGCACGCCGGCTTCGCCCGCCAACTGGGCGAGGGCCTTGGCGGTGGGGTGATTGCTGTATTTCTCAGCGGAGGCCGCCAACAGGAGCAATTCCGCCGGCTTGATATCGC
>JASHPN010000431.1 GCA_030038175.1 Verrucomicrobiia bacterium | reverse complement strand
AAAAGCAGGAACGAGCCACCACCACCGAACTGATTAATCAATTGCGACGTGAACTCTGGGCCCAAGCGCTAAATCCTAAACATTTTTCCGACTTCACAACCGGCACCGGCGCCGAGGAGAAGTCACAAAAATGCGACGTCCCTCTGGCCTCAGCCGCATTCTTGAGCTGCAATTAAAAATCAACAGCCAAACTCCAGTCGCCCGCCGTGAAACGGCGGGCGAAGGCTGCCGCGCCGAAGCGCACAGCGCGTAGGCGGGCTGGTCCGGCCTCCGACCCCTGCCGCAAAACCTCAATAAATAAACGCAAAACCTCAATGACAGCATTTTTTCACCATGGTATTATCTTAAAAAGCCATAGTTTTGTGTCCTGTGCGCGAAGGGGACCCGTGGCGTAATGACATAAGATGTGTTACGATGTGCTGGCGGTCTAAAGACGGGCGCTGAACCGAAACAGGCAATGTAGAAAATTTGAAAATACCATGAAACCGTCCGATTCTAATAAGAACCTGGCCGAACCCGGCCGTGGAATGTCCTTGCCCTCTCCCGTATTTTCTAAAGCGCCGCGCATGGCTTTTACGCTGATCGAACTCCTGGTGGTCATCGCCATTATTGCCATATTGGCTGCCGTCCTCCTGCCGGTCCTGCAACAGGCCAAGCTGCGGGGCATGACCGCCGCTTGCATTTCTAATCAAAAACAATTGGCAACGGCCTGGCTCATGTATGCGCAGGATAATAATGATGGTTGCCCCGGAAATTGGTGGAATCATGAACAGGATTGGCTCACTTATTCGAACGAGAGCTGGGTTTCAGGGTGGTTGGGCGCGGATGGAACGGGCGGAAACGGATCGGGCGGCGGGGCAGGTGGTCCGGACAATACCAATACTCTTCTTCTGGTGAGTGAGGGTTATGCCTCCCTCGGCCAATACACCAGGAATCCGAAACTTTATTTGTGTCCGGCGAGCATCGTGCAGTGCCCGGTCACCTCATCCGGGCCCAAAGATTATATGCTCTGCCGTTCGGTATCCATGAATAGCTGGGTGGGTTATAATACTGACTGCCAGGGCTCGACGTTTTCTGGCACGGTCATTCCCAAGGTGAGTGTTCCTAATTATAGCGGTTGCGTCGGTAAAAACTTTAATTCAACGACTTCCATTAAGGCCGGAATTAGTCCGTCAGACCTTTATGTTTTTATGGAAGAACGCGCCGAAAGCATAGACGACGGCTGGTTCGAGCAATACGTACCCCCTGGAGTTTCCGGTTGGGCGCCCACGATTCCCAATTGGCCGACGGATTATCATAATGAGGCGGCAACCATAGGGTTTGCCGACGGCCACGTCGAAGTTCATCGTTGGCAGGGGACTGGGCCCGGTCTTTCAGATGGCGCCAGTCCAGTCGGCACCACGATGGCGCAGCAGGCCGTTATTAGCACCAAATGGGGTTCCGCGACCCAACCTGTGATCAGATACCAGACGGATATCATTTGGTTGCAAACGCATGCCACGTGCGCCGCAAATTAAGGGGACTACCAGAGCCTGGAGGACGGGCTAACGATTCCTTCGCGCAGATAATAATACGCATTTGGGGGCTGTTCATAGTGGCCTAAGGGTAGGGAACCGCTTCGTCGGTTTATCAGGCAAGCTTTTACATATTAACGGTTTTATTTTTTTTATTTACGTATGATTAAGAAACACCTCCTTCACGGGCGAATCCTTGCCGCATCGTTGTTGCTTTGCTCTTTGACCGCGCCTGCCTTTGCCGGCCAGGTCACGCTGGAAGATAATGATTTGATGGTCGCCTTCGATTCGGATTCGGGAGCGTTGACCCGTATGGAAGCCAAAACCACGGACCATAATTCCAACTGGATCATCGAGCGGCGCCCGGAACTCGCCAATTCCTTCCGCCTGTTCGCGCCTCTGCCGGACCGCCGCTGGAATCCGGTTTACGGCCAAAAACAACGAGCGATTGAAGTAAAAAAAATCTCCGATCATACCGTCGAACTTCAATGGAAAAACCTGGTCAGTGAAAATGGGGGAACGTTGCCCATCACGTTGACGTCGCGCGTCACTCTCAATAACGGCGTCCTGACCTTTAACGCCACGCTCCAAAACGATTCCCCGCTCACTGTCGAAACGATTGACTATCCTTATTTTGGCGATTTCAACCGCCCTGCATCCGATTCATCGCTCGTCGCGGTCATCATGCAGAGGGGAAGCCTGCGCAACCTCAAGACCGATGAATTGTATCCGCATTTCAACAATGAAAAGGGTTATTGGGGCGATTTTTACCCCACCAAGGCCCTCGAAGCATGGGACAGCCCTTTTTGCCTCATTCAGGCGCCGTATCAGGGGCTTTACGTGCAAATGGACAATTCCAAATCGAAATATCGCCTCGAATGGACCTTTGAGCAGCATCCGGGTTTGCTTTCTTCGATCACCCAATTGGTTCCTCCCGGTGACGACCTTTGCGGCACGCCCGTCCATATGGAATTTCGCGTGTGCCATTTCGTTTTCACTCACGGCCATTCGATGGCCACCCTGGCCCCGGTTATCATGCGCTGCTACAATGGCGGCACGCGCGCCGGCGAAGAGTTTTATAGACAGTGGCGTTCAAACCGCTAGCCTTTGCCAACAAGAATTTCTATGGACTTTATGCAATCAATGAAATCCTCCATTCGTCTCAATTTGTCTTCTTGCGCGGCGGGTATGGCTGCGGCGTTTGTGGCCGTCGCAGTTCTGGCGGCTCTTCCGGCGCGCGCCGGAGAAGTGACCTTGCACGACCGGTCATGGACCGCCGCCTTTGACACCGATTCGGGAGCGCTTACGCGGCTGGACAGTAAAACCACTCACTGGCAGATCGAGGGAAATCCTCAATTGGGCGTCTCCTTCCGCCTGAACGCGCCTCTGAACCAGCGTGATAATTTTATGTATGGCCAGGACCAGAAAGCGGCCGAGGTTGAGAAAATTTCGCCCAACCAGGTCCGGCTTCAATGGAAGAACCTCGCCAGCCAATACGATGGCGTCATGCCCATCACCCTCACCGCGATGGTATCATTGACCAATGACACGCTTCGATTCGATACCACCGTCCAAAACGATTCGCCCGTCATGATTTCGACAATTGATTATCCGTATTTCGGCGACTTCAACCCGCCGTCAAAGGGGGCGCCCATGTGGACCGAGCACATGTGGTACGCGAATCTCGCGGACGGCCAAATTCCCGGAACGCCCGTCATGTCCCGGCAGAGCCTGTTTTGCCTGGTCCAATCCACGAACGTGGGCCTTTACGTGGAGATGCACGACCCGACTCAGCCTTATCTGCTCAATTTCACGTTTAACCGGCATGGTTCAGCCGGCTCTGCCGGCAATCCGTCCCGCCTGGAATTTTATACCACCCACTGGGCCTATGTTCATCCGCACACGACCCGGGACCTGGCGCCGGTGGTTCTGCGCGCCTATGAGGGCGACTGGCACGCCGGCGTTGACCGCTACAAGGAATGGCGCGTCACCTGGTTCAAACAGCCTCATCTTCCCGAATGGATCAAGGACGTCAATTCCTGGCAACAACTTCAGATTGACTCGCCGGAACAGGACTATCGTGTCGCTTACACCAACCTCATCCAATACGGCCAGGAATGCGCCGATAATGGCGTGAGCGCCATCCAACTCGTGGGCTGGAACCACTGGGGGCAGGATGGCGGCGACCCCGCGCAGGATATCGAACCGGGCCTGGGCACGTGGCAGCAACTTCATGATGCCATCGCCCAAATCCAGGCCAAAGGCGTTAAAATTATTCTGTTTGCAAAATTGAATTGGGCGGACCTCACCATGCCATGGTACACCAATGAGTTGTACAAATACCAATGCACCGACCAGAACGGCCATCGTTATGAACAGGGCGGCTACAGCTACTATACGCCCACCCAGCTTGCCGGGATCAACAATCACCGCCGCGCCGTCATGGATTTCAACGATCCGCGCTACCAGAAAGTGGCCCTGCATGAATTTGAAAAAATTCTTGCCCTGGGATCCGAAGGATGGCTTTGGGATGAAGTTTGCCACCATGCCAGCGTCGAATATTCCTGGGCGCCGGACCACGGCTACACGCCGCCGGGCTTTATCTACGGGGGCGACATGCCGCTAAGCGCTCCGCTTCGCGCCGCCGCCGACAAAGTCAATCCGGATTTCGTATTTGCCGGCGAGGGACCGGAAGATTGGCTTCAGCAATACTTTGCCTGCTCCTATTTCCGCATCGGCAACGATTCCAAACCGGTTTGCCGGTACATAGACTCAAAATTGCCCCTCATGGTCGCCGTCACCGGCTTTGACGATCGTGACATGCTCAACCTGATTTTGATGGACCGTTACATCATCAGTTACGAGCCGTACAATTTTAAGGGTTTCCTCACGGATTACCCGCTCACCCTGGATTACGGCAAGAAAATTGACGCCCTTCGCCGCCGCTACAAGGATTACCTCTGGGACGCCGAATTTCGCGACACGCTCGGCGCCGACGTGACGGCGAACGGCAAAGTGCGCCATACCGTTTTTGTGACTTCCAGCGGCAAACGGTGCGTAGTGGTCGTCAACCAGGAACTCACCAATGCGATCACGGCCACGGTCAAATTGCCGCATCCCGGCAAGCTCGTCGTCGCGACTCCCGAGGACCCCGATGCCGTGCCCACCGACGGCACCCTCCAAATCCCGGCGCGCTCGGCGGCTGTGGTGATGGAGCAATAGCCTGCGATCGTCACAGGAGCGCGGTCCCGCAAGGGGCGGGACCGCTTCATCGTCGCTGTCAAAAAAAACGTTGAAGCGGCTTTTCGGCTGCCCGCCGCTCCGGAGCGCGGCTGCCTGCCCCGCCGTAGCCTTTGGCAAAGGAGGGTTTGCGATAGCACCAGCCGCAGTGAGGCAAACTTTAGACAACCGAAAACCTGGCAACGATATGATTTTTCCGCGCTGCGGCTGATCCCGCTGTGCGGGACACAGTCGCGCTCCCATTTTTAAGCCGCGATATCTACTGGATCCGGCCAAAACATTTTGCCTTCTCGCCTGTCTAGTCTGAGAATGAAGACACGATGACGCGCCGGTGGAAAATCCTTCTTGCCCTGGTTGCCGTGCTGGCGGCGGCAATCCTTTTTGTCGCAATCCGGCATTATCAATTGCGCGCGTCCCCGGAGGCGTATATTGCCCAATTAAAAGCCAAAGGCGAGCCAATGGATCTGGCGCAAGTGCTTCCGCCGCCGGTGCCGCCGGACCAAAACAGCGCCGACACCTTGCGCCAGGCGTTCGCCCTGATTGATGCAGACCCTTACCTCCTGGGAACGGATTATTACGGAGTCAATATGATGAAACCGATCGCGCCCGGAAAAACAATGATTTGCTCGCAACAGCCCGATGACAAGGAGTGGGACGTTACTAATTCGTGGCAGGACTTGAGAAAAGCCGTTGATCAGAATCAAAAAATCTTTGACTTGCTTCGGAAAACGGTCGCCAGACCCGACGTTGATTTTGGAATTCAATATGACCAGGGTGTCGCCGCTCTCGATTTTAAGGCTCTTGGCCTCCCGGAATCAAAAAGAGCCGCGCTATGGTTGTCGGCGGCTATCGCGTGCGACTTGCACAAAGGCGATACGGCTTCTGCAATCGAGAATCTCCGGGCCATGCTCGCCATCGCCCAGGCATTACGGGATCAGCGGTTGATTATCTCGGAGTTGGTTCGCATGGCCATTGTGCATATTGCAGTCGCTGCCAATTGGGAAATTCTGCAGTCGCCGAATTTAAACAATGATGAACTGGCACAACTGGAACATGACTGGCAGGGCTTCAACTTCACCTATAGCTCTGAAAAAGCCTTCGAAATGGAACGAGTGACCTCCGGAATAACAACCAGGCGATGGCGAAATTCCTATTCTGCCTTCGGCAATTTAAATTTCCCACTGAGTTCGGGCGGCAACCTTGCGACTTTTTGGAATTCAACCAAAAACAGAACTGAATTTGTGGCGTGGCGCTATTGGTGGTCTTATCCGGATGAACTCCAGGCACTGAAAGGTTATGAAGCGATAATTACGGCCATGCGAATGGCCCAAACCAACGGTTCTATTCAAAACGCGATCCAATACGAAGATGGGGAGCTGAATGAATTGGGATTGACGAATCTTGATGAAAGCTTGGTCCTTGGCGAACCTGACTTTCAGCATTTGCTGTCAGAAACCATTCCCGTTTTGGGCGCGGTCATGGGACATGTCATGTCGGCTGAGGCTGCCCAACAAATCGTCATCACATCCATCGCCTTAAAACGCTATCAACTCAAGCACGGTAATTATCCTGCGACATTGGCTTCGCTGGTTCCGGAATTTTTGCCCGCCGTGCCGCTCGATCCCGTGGACGGCAAACCATTGCATTATCATCCCAATGCGGATGGAACGTTCCTGCTTTATTCCGTCGGCCCCAATGGCAAGGATGATGGCGGAAATCCGTCCCTGGAGACAGGTGTGGAAGGACGGAATTCGCTTTACTGGTTAAATCCCCACGCGCTCGACTGGGTCTGGCCCCAGCCCGCGACGGCAGCCGAGATAAAGAGTTTTTACGCGCATCCAGCGAAGTGATTCTCCGAAGTGCCGGATATTTCCGGCGCAGCCGCTAACCGAGTGCCCTGCAGGGGCACAGGATATTAGCCAGGGGTCGAGCACGAGCAGCACGAGTGCAAATCTCAAATTGCCTTCGCATTTGCTTCTTTTCATCCGCTGACAATTCGCGTATATCAGAGGCTCATTTTTTGTTTGATGCTCAAGAAACTTTTAGCCCCGATCCTCGCCTGGTATCTGACGGCGCTCAAAACGCTGGGTTACCCGGCCATCCTGCTCCTGATGTTCGGCGAAAGCAGTTTTTTGCCGATTCCCTGCGAGGCCATTATTCCGCCGGCCGCCTATTGGGCGCATACCAACCAGCTCCCGCTCAATTGCGCCGGCATAATCTTGATCGCCGTGCTGGGTTCGTGGCTCGGCGCCACGGTGATGTATTGGCTCGCGCGAAAGGCCGGGCGTCCGCTCGTGCTGCGTTACGGAAAATTTGTGCTGTTCCCGCCGGAAAAACTGGCCGCGGCCGAACGTTGGATGTCTCACTACGGCCCAATGGGCGTTCTCGTGGCCCGCTTGCTGCCGGGCGCGCGCCAACTGGTCGGTATTCCCGCCGGCCTTGCCAAATTTAAATACCTGCAATATTCCATTTATACCGTCATCGGCGCGACCATTTGGTGCAGCGTACTGTGTTACGTGGGCGTCAAAGCCGGGCAGGACCCCGAATTGATGGCGGGCCAACTCCGTCATGTCACCCTGTGGCTCGGCGGCGCCGCCCTGGTGCTGGGCGGGCTTTATTACTTCTTTGTTCACCGGCATTTGCAGGCCAAACCGGAAGTCGGGCGCGCATCACAGCCGTGACCCCGATTTAGCCCTTTTAACTTTTCTAACCCATTCAAGTTTCGTTTCCTCGATTCCAAACCCGCGCACAAAGAATGTGTGTGTCGGGTTGGATCATCGTTGAGATTGTCAGGAGCGCGACTGCCTGCCCCGCCGTAGCCTTTGGCGAAGGAGGGTGTCCCGTCTGGGGGACCAGTCGCAGCACGTCCGCAATGCGATGAGTCGTCGCCACACGCTAGACCTCCGGCTGGCCACGTGCCTCTGCGGCGATTGAGGCTTGGTCGAGAGTCTGGACGGCGTTTTTCTCTTCGAGCGCGCCCCGTTACCGTCTAATCTTTGCGCGTGTCGCAGATGCTCAAATCCTCCGGCGCAATGGCCGGCGCCACCCTCACCAGCCGCCTCCTGGGAATGGTGCGCGAAATCGTCTATGCCCGGTTCATGGGCGATGGCTGGGTCGCGGGCGCCTTCCAATTCGCTTTTACGATTCCCAATCTCTTTCGCCGTCTGCTGGGCGAAGGCGCGCTGACGGCGACGTTCATCCCCATTTTCAAGGAAAAGGAAAAAATCCACGGTGAAACCGAAATGTGGCGCGCCGCCAACGCCATGATTTCCGGGCTGGTCATTGCCGCCTGCGCGGTCATCGCCATTGTGATGTTCGGACTATCGGTCGCGCTGGCCGTCGGGCATTTTCCGGAAAAGACCGAACTGATGCTGCGGCTGCTGCGTGTCATGTTTCCCTACATGCTGCTGGTTTGCCTGGCGGCGGCGATGATGGGGATGCTCAACGCGCGCGGCCATTTTTTTATCCCCGCGATGGGCGCGGCGATGCTCAACGTGGTCATGATCGCCTCGGTGCTCTGGCTGGCGCCGAAATTCGGCGGGGATATCCCGGCCGGGCAACCGCGGCTGCCGGTGGAGATTTTTGCCCTGGCGTACGGCGTGCTGGCCGCGGGCGTCGCCCAGGCGGCGTTTCAGATGCCGACCCTCTGGCGCGACGGCTTCCGATATCGCTGGGTTTCGCCGTGGCGCGACGAAACGGTGCGGCTGGTGGTCACGCGCATGATCCCCGGGACCATCGGCGTGGCGGCGTTTCAATTGAATGTGACGCTCGTGCTGGCGGTCGCGTTTTGGGTGAACCCGCAAATCGTCGCGTCGTTCAATTACGCGGTCCGGCTGATGGAATTGCCGCAAGGCATGTTCGGGATTTCGCTGGCCACCTACCTGCTGCCGACGCTTTCGGGCCTGGCGGCGGAGAAGAATTATTCCGAATTTCGCGCGACGTTGCGCCACGGCGTTTCCACGTTGCTGTTTTTGAACCTGATTGCCGCCGTCCTCCTGGTCGTTCTGGCCGAACCCATTGTGCGGTTGATTTACGAGCATGGCCGGTTTACCGCGGCCTCCACGGACCGGACGGCGTTCGCGCTGATGTGCCTGGCGCCGGGCCTGGTCGCATTTTCGACCGTGAATATTATCGCGCGCGCCTTTTACGCGCTGGGCGATACGCAGACCCCGATGAAAATCAGCATCGTGTGCCTCGCGCTGAACCTGGTGATGGCCTGCGCGCTGGTTGGGCCGCTGCATCAGGGCGGCCTGGGGATTGCCAACACCTTGACCTCTCTCTGCAATGTCGCGTTCTTGACCTTCGCGCTGCGAAAAAAGCTGGGATCGCTCGAGATGAAATCGGTGCGATCCTCGCTTTGGTGTCTTGGAGGGGCGGGACTTCTCGCCGGCGCTATCGCATTTGCAGGTTGGACGTTGTGGGAAACGAAAATCGGCCATGCGACCATCGCGTTGAAAATCGGCGCGGTTTTTGTTCCCGCCATTGCCGCCGGATTGGTATATTGGCTTGTTGCGCTGGCCTGCAAAATTCCGGCGGCCGCCGAGCTTTTTGATTTTGCCATGGCGAAATTCAGGCGACGCTGACCATGAGAACGTTTGACAGCCTTACCGAACGCGAAATTCTGGCGCTGGCCATTTCGCTCGAGGAAGAAGACGCGCGCATTTACGAGGATTTTGCGAACGGCATCGAGGCCAATTATCCGGAACAGGCCGCAAAATTCCGCAAAATGCGCCACGACGAGGACCGGCATCGGCACCGGTTGCTCGAGCTATACAAGGTCCGCTTTGGCGAACATGTGCCGCTCATTCGACGGCAGGACATCCGGGGATTTGTCAATCGCCGCCCCGTGTGGCTCGTGCGTCCCCTGGGATTGAAAACGGTCCAAAAAACCGCCGAAAGCATGGAGGTGGAAACCTTCCGCTTTTATGAAGCCGTCGCGCGCCGAACCACGGACGCCGGCATCCGGCAATTGCTCGGCGATTTGGCGGAAGAAGAACGCGGTCACGCGCACGCGGCCGAACAAGTGGCCAAGGCCCGCCTCAGTGAAGATGAAGCTTCGCGCGCCAAGCGATTGTTTGTGCTGCAAGTCGTCCAACCCGGCCTGGCCGGCCTCATGGACGGGTCGGTCTCAACGCTCGCGCCGTTATTTGCCGCCGCGTTTGCCACGCACAGCAGCCTCGAAACCTTTCTCGTGGGCCTGGCCGCCAGCGTGGGCGCCGGGATCAGCATGGGATTTGCCGAGGCATTGTCCGATGACGGCAGCCTCACTGGCCGGGGGCATCCCTGGGCGCGGGGCTTCGTGTGCGGCGCCATGACCGCCCTGGGCGGCCTGGGCCACACCATGCCGTACTTGATTCCGAACGTAAAAACGGCCACTGCCATTGCCGTCGCCGTGGTGCTGGTGGAATTGAGCGTGATTTCCTGGGTGCGCCATAAATTCATGGATACACCGCTGGTATCCGCCTTGTTGCAAGTGATGCTGGGAGGCGCACTGGTATTTCTCGCCGGGATTTTGATTGGAAATTCTTAAAAATTGCACGGCTGGCAGTGCAATTTGCCTGAATATTAGAACGAAAACCTTACGGCTATGGTTACTGTCGGAGGCACGGCCTATGCTGGATTTTCGCATACCTATGTTGCGTCAATCCAACTACTTTGATTCCCTGGAGGCCGCCATAACCATCGCCTGCGAATGCAAGGCAACCCATCGCGCAACCGTTTTTGTGCATGAACGAACCGAATACGGCCTGACCATTTGGAAAGGCAACGTGGAGGTGTTTGACCTCAAGGACCATCCGAGAGCACGGACGTGCTTCGCCTGGCGGGACTCCGACGGAGAGCGGACCAGGATTTTTACCATTTTGGAGAACACGTTTGTCAACTCGGCGCAAAAAGCCGTCCAGGCGGCCATTTGCTCGGACCAACAACCCATCAAATTGATTCCTCCGCTGACCAATGGCCTCGAGCTTTTGCGGCAACAGGTGCTCCGGGCCAAAAAAATCATTCGCTATACGGAAATCCAGTCGGAAGATTTGGTGGCGTCAATTGAAACCTCCCAACAAAATCAACGGCATATCCAACAGCGGGCCGGGAAGGGCGCCCGGCGAAGCCTCTTTATTCCGGCGGCTTGACCGGAGGTGTTTCACCGGCCTGCTTGTTCTCGTGGACTGGGGTCGAAATGCGGCTCTCCATGCTTTGGGGCATCTTCAGGAAGATTTGAATCTGCCTGATTTGTTCGGCATGGATGGCAATTTCAGACGAGTGGACGGCGACTTTCGATTCAAGCTCCGCGGTTTTAAGTTCAAAAACCGCCCGGCTCTTTTTGATCTGGTAGTCCAACCCTTCGAGCTTGATGTCCAACGGACCAAGAAAGTTACGAATCTCGTGGATCTGCTCCCGTATTTGTTCAAATTGATCTTTCACTCGGATATTAGCTTAACCCTCATTTTGCGTCATCATCTCCCCAAAAGTTGAAGTAACCACTTGTAATAAACATCCTTTCGAGAGTTTCGCAACACATTTTCGCCATCTTTTCGATTTTGATTTCGGTCTTGGTCAGGCCGGAGGCGGCCGGCGCCATCGGATTTATGGCCAGCCAAACAAAAGTGGAATATTCCACCGTTGCATGTATTATTGAAAGAGGCGCTGTAGAAAAATCACAGTTGCCGGGATTCTGAATGCGAGCATGAATTCCCCGGTATCGGAATGTTGTAGTTTTTGATCAACACAAGCCGGCTGGCGCTGGAGGTCAAGGGTGAAGAAGTTGTCCTGCCGGGACTGGAAGAACCATGAAGCGCGGGATAGAAAAACTGCAGAAAGAAAACAGCCTTTCCCCCGGGAAAAGGCTGGGTAAGTATCGTGATAGGCTTGAAAAGTTGGAGTTGGAACATCAGTCTTTGCTCCAATCCCAATTCGAGTTGGAAATGTCCCGGGACCATTTTGCGGAACTCTTCGACACCGTCCCGGTCTGTTTTGTGACGCTCACCCAAACCGGCCTCATCCGCGAAATCAACCTGCCGGGCGTCCGCCTTCTCAGCCACCGCCAGAACCATTTGATTGGCTGGCCTTTTATCAGTTTTATCACCCCGGAGGATAAAAAAGTGTTTCTGGCGCATTTGGCCCGTTGCCGCGATAACGCCGATCTTACCCGCCCGATGTCCGTGGAATTGCAACTGGCGCGGGCGCCGGGTGAAAATCCGGTTTTTATTGAGTTGGTCAGCCTTCCGACGATCGAAAGGATTTCCCGGCAAAGGGTCCTCAAGAATGTGTTCCGCGATATCACCGAGTTCAAACAAGTGCTGGGAGTTCATCGCTGGCTGGCCGGCATTGTGGAATCCTCGGATGACGCGATTATCGGCAAGGATTTGAACAGCCGAATCATCAGTTGCAACCAGGCCGCCTCGGCGCTGTATGGCTACGCGCGCGAGGAATTGATCGGCAAGTCCATTGTTATTTTAAACCCTCCGGAATTGCGCAATGAAGAATCCGGCATTCTGGAGCGGCTCAGGCACGGGGTCAAAATTGAACACTACGAAACCGTTCGCCGGCGCAAGGATGGAAGCCTGGTCCCGGTGTCCCTGACGATTTCGCCCATTCGCGATTCCCAGGGCAAAGTGATTGGCGCCTCAAACATCGGCCGCGATATGTCCCAGCGCAAGGAATACGAAAGGAAACTCGAGGAAAGCCTGGCGCGCGAAATGGCCGCAAACCGCGCGAAGGACAATTTCCTGGCCGCGCTGTCGCATGAGTTGCGCACCCCGCTGAACCCGGTTCTCCTGCTGGCAAGCGCCGGCGTCCGCGACCCGAATTATTCGCTGCAGGCGCGCCTGGATTTTGACACCATACGGAAAAACATCGAACTGGAGGCGCGGCTCATTGACGACATGCTGGACTTGACGCGTATTACACGCGCCAAATTGACGATCGACATGAAACCGGTGGATGTTCACATCGCCCTGCACGACGCGGTCGGAACAGTGCGGGCCGACATCGACCAGAAGAAAATTGCAGCGAATTTGAATTTGATGGCGGACCGGCCTATTG
>JASHPN010000430.1 GCA_030038175.1 Verrucomicrobiia bacterium | reverse complement strand
TTGTATCCGGACGTGATTGAATCGGTCCCGATTGCGGGGAATCCGGCGGCGCTGATCAAGAGCCACCATAACGTTGGCGGGCTGCCGAAGAAGATGAAATTCGAACTGGTTGAGCCGCTCAAATGTCTGTTCAAGGACGAAGTGCGCGAGCTGGGGCTGGAATTGGGGTTGCCGCGGGAAATTGTTTTGCGCCAGCCGTTCCCCGGTCCGGGCCTGGCGGTCCGCATTCTGGGCGAAGTGACGCCGGCGCGCTGCGAGATTTTGCGAAACGCCGACGCAATCGTCATTGAAGAGATGAAGGCGAGCGGATTGTATTACAAAATCTGGCAGAGCTTTGCGGTATTGCTGCCGGTGCGCAGCGTGGGTGTGATGGGCGATGAGCGGACGTATGAATACACGATTGCGATTCGGGCGGTGGAATCGCAGGACGGGATGACGGCGGATTGGGTAAAATTGCCATACGAATTGCTGGAAAAACTGGCGAGCCGCATTATCAACGAAGTGAAGGGCGTGAACCGGTGTGTTTTTGACATCACAAGCAAGCCGCCGGGGACGATTGAGTGGGAGTGAGTTCAAGGAAAAATTAAAAAGCAAAAAGGAAAAAGGGGAAAGTGGTCAGAAGTCAGTGGTAACCGCAGCGCGCATGGGCGTTGAGTCACGGAGCGGCAGGCAGGCGCGCTCCTTTGGCGTGGGAGCTGCTTTCAGGGGGTGATGGCGCAGGAGAAATCTGCATTAACCACATGGAATCAACGCGTTCCGCCGGCGTATGAGGCGGCCGTTGCCCTGGCCGGAACGTTATTTTCGGCCATTCTTCTCCTTTTGACGGCGACTCATGCCGGGCCGCTGTGGCGCGACGAGGTCAACACCGCGAACGTGGCGCAAATGCCGTCGCTTCGTGAGTTGTGGAATAACCTGCCTTGCGAATCGTTTCCGCCATTGTGGCATTTGGTGCTGCGGGGGAGCGAGGCGATAGGGCTGCCGGGCAGCGATTTTGCGATTCGCATTCTGGGACTGGGTGTCGGTTTATTGATTCTCGTTTCGATGTGGTTGTGCGCCCGCTGGATGGGATGCCGCGCGCCGATTCTGACGGTGGGCCTGTTAGGCAGCCTGCCGGCGTTTGTTTTTATCGCAGGATCCAATCGGGCTTACGGGCTGGCGGCGTGCCTGCTGGTGCTGAGCTTTGGAATGGTGTGGCGGGTTGTTGAGGCGCCGTCGCGGACGCGGATCCTCGCGGCGGGCGTGGTGTGTTTGCTGTATGCGCTCTGTGTTTATTACGACGTGGTTTTATTGGCCGCCGTTCTGGC
Organism: Verrucomicrobiia bacterium; assembly: GCA_030038175.1. GTDB lineage: Bacteria > Verrucomicrobiota > Verrucomicrobiia > Limisphaerales > UBA11358 > UBA11358. Next base: position 10,165 of record JASHPN010000430.1, on the reverse strand, counting down.
CGGCGGGGCGGCGGTGGCGCTTCGGCGGCGCGCATGGAAGACGCTGGCGGCGCTGGTGGGAATCGGCGCCGTTTCCGCCGGTTCATTGGTGGTCTATCTGCCCATCGTCAGGCAGGGAACGGCTTATGTTCCGCTCTGGCAGGTTCCCTTTTTCTGGTGGGGCACATTGTGGGGCAGGTTTGGGGAGGCGGTGACCGCGAGGAGCAGCGGCGAACCTGGCGGGAGAGGGCCGGAGATTTGGGTGTGGCTGGCGATGGTGGCGACGGGGTTGATCGTTGCGATGGTCTCGCAGTGGGTGGCAAAAGATGATGGAGGATGGAGGGTTGAGGATGGGAGCCAATTAAAAAGGAAAAAGGAAAAATTAGAAAGGAAAGGACGTACTTCGGACATCGAAGGTGGAGGCCACGGAGAACGCCCGGTGAGGGTACTGGGCCTGCAAGAGGGCATTACTACGGGACAGGGAAGTGCGCCCACCGATTGCGCCGCTGAACGCGGCGCGGACGCCGCAGCGCGGCGTCCCTACCGGAGAATGGCGGATCGGGCGTTATTTTGCTGCGTCAGCATGGTGCTCGGGATGGCCGGGATGTTCGCGTTTCTCTATCGCCTGCATTATGTGACGTATTCGTGGTACTACCTTCCGATACTTCTGGTGTGCGGCATTTCCCTGGACGGGATATTAGGAGCCAATTGGCCGGTCCTGCGACCATGGGGCCTGCTGCGCATTGGATTCATGCTGGTGATGATGGCCTGGGACGCCCAGCCCGGGTGGCAGGAGGCGCATACCCGGCGCAGCAATGTTGATCTGATTGCCGATCTTCTTAACCAGAAAGCGTCCGCCGGTGACTTAGTGGTGGTGACCAGCGCGTGGGAGGGAATCACTTTTCAGCGGTACTATCACGGCGCCACTGCGTGGGTGACGGTGCCGCCAGTGGAGTCGCACCTGGTCCACAGAAACGATCTGGTGATTCGGGATATGTGTCAGAAGGCGCCGCTGGCTCCCGTGCTGGACGCGATCACCAACGCGTTGCGGGACGGCCATCGGGTCTGGATGGTGGGACACATGTCGGATGCGCCGACGAAGCGGCCGCCGGCCTGTCCGCCGGTTCGGTATTGTGCGATTTATTTTGATTATTGGGACGGTCAGGTTTCGGAGACGTTGCGGGACAACGCGTTGCGCGAACGGGATTGGGAGGTTTCGGCCGGCGAGCCGGTGACCTGGTGGGAAAACCTGCCGGTGGCGGAGTTTTCCGGTGATCGGGGCGGGCCATCCCTGGCGCGGGCTGAGGGGCAGAGCGTGGCTAGATGAGACATACGGGACGGGTGAAACATATATCCGGAAGGCTGCCAAATGAAGGAGCTGTTTGGGGCGTATCCACGAATCGTTCTTGATTTCGGCGGGGAGATCGCGCTGGAAGGACTCTCCCTCACCCCTGCCCTCTCCCGTCCGCCTTCGCCCGGCTTCGGCGCGACAGGCTGGGAGAGGGAGAATTGTACGCCGATGTTTGACATAATGGGCGACGGTATTGGTTCACAGTCCCAATGCATGCGAGAATCGACGGAGGCCGCCAAGAACAATGTGTGGCCCGGCTGTTTGTGGGGTTGAATTACCGTAATGGATCCATTATTTTGTGAGGGTGAATTCGAATTTAATTCGTGAACGGCTGAACAGGGACACGAAACCATTTGTGTTTCGTTTGAGCGATGGCACACGCGTGCCAGTGGCGTATCCCGATTTTGTTGCCGTATCACCAGGACAGGTGGCCGTCATTGATGCAAAGACGGAAGGAATCACCCGCATTGACTCGTTGCACGTCGTGGCGATTGAAGAATTGCCGTCGAAGAGATCAAGGGCCAACGGTAAACATTGAAATTGGGAATATTTTATGACACTGACAGAAAAAATCCTTGCCCGGGCTTCCGGCAAAGCGACCGTTCAGGCCGGCGACAATATATGGGTGAACGCGGATGTTTTGATGACGCACGACGTTTGCGGGCCGGGCACGATTGGCGTTTTCAAACGCGAGTTTGGCAAAGACGCGAAGGTTTGGGACAAGAACAGGATCGTCATTATTCCGGACCATTATATTTTCACGGCGGATTCCAAATCGAACCGCAACGTGGATATTTTGCGCGATTTTGTGAAGGAACAGGGCCTGCCGTATTTCTATGACGTCATTGATGATCCGAACGGCCACTGGCATTTCGATGCCGGCAAAGGCCATCTGAAACGGCAATATGGCTCGCAATACGCCGGGGTGTGCCATACGGCGCTGCCGGCCAAGGGCCATACGCGTCCGGGTGAAATTCTGTTCGGCACGGATTCGCACACCTGCATGGCGGGCGCCTTCAACGAATTCGCCACCGGCATTGGCAATACGGACGCGGGTTTTGTGATGGGGACGGGGAAGCTGTTAATCAAGGTCCCCGAAACGATGCATTTTCGGTTGGAAGGGAAATTGCAGCCGGGCGTCATGGCCAAGGACATCATTTTGCATTGCATCGGGGAAATTGGTTTTGACGGGGCGACCTATCGGGCGATGCAGTTTGACGGCGAGGGCGTGAAATCGCTTTCGATTGACGACCGGATGACGATTGCCAACATGGCGATCGAGGCGGGCGGGAAGAACGGCATTTTCGAATTTGATTCGCGCACGCAGGAATACGTGGATGCGCGCGTGAAATTGAATGGAACCAAAGCGAGCTATAATCCGGTGGAGCGCGATCGCACTGAAAAATTTGTTTATGAAATGACCGTGGATTTGAGCAAGCTCGAGCCGACGGTGGCCTGTCATCCGGACCCGGGGCAGCGGAAGAAGGCGAAGGAGATGAACCACATCAAATTGGACCGCGCCTACGTAGGCTCGTGCACGGGCGGCAAGACGAGTGATTTTGTGGAATTTGCGCGGGTGTTGCGCGGGCATAAGGTCGTGATTGACACGTTTGGCGTTCCGGCCACGCCGGAGATTGTGCATGATTTGCAATCCACGCGCTGGGGTGAAAAGACGATTTGGGAAATTCTGGTGGATGCCGGGGTGCAAATGACGGAGAACGCCGGCTGCGCGGCGTGCCTGGGCGGGCCGGTGGACACGTTCGGCCGCATCAATAAGCCGGGCATCAAGTGTATCAGCGCGACGAACCGGAATTTTCCGGGGCGCATGGGAGACAAAGAATCACAGGTGTTTTTGGCGTCGCCGGCGACGGTCGCGGCGAGCGCGATTGCGGGAAAGATCACAGATCCGCGCGAGTATTTTGGGAATTGAAAGCGCGATTTAAACACCGGATAATCGCACCGTGGCTTTCTTTTTATGAAGCCTCGTCTCATTGGTAAAATTGTTTCGGCGATAATTATCGCCATTTTGTTCGCACTCTACATGCGCCACGACCACGTCAAAGGCGGTCAAATGGGACGTGAGGCGTTTCTTGCGAAGGAGGGGGTGCGGTTTGATCGGCATTTTGCGAACCCCGATCCGGTGGCAGTTGACGTGGTTGCCTCTTTCATCATGTTCGGTTGTGTATTTGGCGGGTATGAATTGCTGGCGTTCATCGGATCAACTCTCGTCAAGAAAGCTGGCGGCGCGACCGACAACCCCACCGACGCATCGGGAGGGTGACACGGTTATTTGATTCCGGGTTCACCGCGCTTCAGCTCATGGTTAATACCAATTACGCGCCGATTTCCTGGCAACGCATGAGCGATGCCGGTGAAAAGGTGCGGCAACGTTTGCTTCGCGCGGTTGGCGCGTTGGAGCAGGAGTTAGTTCCTTATGCGGTCGCGGGGGACGGCGCGGTGGCCGCGTGGGTTTCGCGAGTGGACGAGGCGGCGGTCAGAAACACACAGGACGTGGAAAAATGGTGTTGTTCGGATCATGTCCAATCCTGGTTATAGCCAAAAAATGCAATTCACGCCGAAAGATTTGATTGAGCGGTTGCGGACATTTTCAGGGCGAAGTAATCACGAATTTTGGCTTGATGAAATCTCATTGTTGGACGAAAAAGCTTTTGCAGCCGAACGCATCCATAGTTGCCGGCAGATGACCGACCTCTATTTGCTGGCGTTGGCCGCTAAACGCCGGGGACGGTTGGTGACATTTGACGAGAGCATCCCGCTTTCCGCAGCTTCTTTCGCAAATGCCTCAAACTTGTGTATCGCATAAATTGGGAGCGATTCTATTTTTTACTAAAACCGTCCAATTCGGTGAGGAAGGCGCTGACGCCGCCTTCGCGGTAGCCGGTCTGGCGGCCAAGTTCGTTTCCCGAGGCATCCACCAAAATACAGGTTGGAAAGCCATCCACATGAAACCGCTGACCCAACTTTTCGTTGGCGTCCTTGAGATCTTCACTTTGGGGCGTGTGGCGGGGAAAATCCACCTTCACCAACACCAATTTGCTTTGGGCATAGGCGGCAAATTCGGGGGCGGACAGGATGTCATGGTCCAGTTTGATGCACCAGGGGCACCAGTCTGAGCCGGTGAAATTCAACAGGACCAGTTTGTTCTCGGAGCGGGCCTGGTTCAAGGCCGCGGGCAGATCGGTCAGCCATGCCGCTGATGATTGCGATGACGCGGCGGCGTTTGGTTCGATGCTTTCGTCCGCCGGGCGCGCGGCGCCAATAGAAATGACCTGGGCATGGTATGCCTTGTTTGCCTGCGCCTGTTTTTGCTCGGTGACGGCGGCGTTGGTTTCGTTGTAGTGGAAATGTTTTTGCAGGTCGGGCGACAGGTTTTTTATTTTGGCGTTGCCCATTCCGCCGTCGTAGGTGAAATAAATGTCCGTGGCCGTGACGACGGTGACCGTGACGTTGGTGTAAGTGTTCGGACCGACAGCGAGCGTATGAAAATTCTCGTCCGCGGCAGCGGACGCTGCGGCGGCGAGCAACGACAAAAGGGCGGCCATTAATTTTAGGCGCATTTTAGGTGATTGGAGCAGCTTTTAGGCCATGGGATATCACATGAACCACGGTCTTTTCTCGGGCGATTCTCGCCATGAACCGGGCGAGGATTGCGAACTCGGCCGTATATCGGATTCGCGCTTCGCGCGTCCCGCAAAGCGGGAAATTAGCGGCTGGATACTGGTGGTCCTACCAGGGGTGGTCGCACTCGCGCTGCTCGTGCTCGACCCCTGGCTAATATCCCGTGCCCTGTCAGGGCACTCAGTTAGCGGCTGCGCCGGATGGGAGAGGGAGAATTGTGCGCCGATGGTTGGAAACTACGAGCGAGTCATGCGATTCATCCGTTCAAATACTGAATGAAATGATACTTGCTTATTGTCTGTTAATCAGAACAATTAGAAATATAGTCGTGCTGTGAAACTGACCTTAAAACGTGTGGCGCGTCTTTTGCCGTTGCTTTTGATCGTTCCGATTGGAAACGGTTGCACCTACGCGCTTTGGACCAACGGGGGGCTGGATAATTACAAAGAGCCGGCGCCCAATCCCAATTTGCGCCTGTATGCCTCGCGGCAGGGGCAGGACGTTCTGGTGGTTTACTCTGAATATTCTGAAAGACACGAAACCCTCCATGCTCGCGCTTATTGGCTGGGCCGAAACCAGGATCGCGTCGCGAAGCAGCGGGCTCCAGTCTTTGTTCGCCAAGAAACAGTCCGCCATTTGCCGGTGGTCCCGCTTTTCTCTGCGATGCCGGACGGGGCGATCTATGCAGGTTATTACGCGGTCTGCCAAACCAACCAGCAATCGTTCACATTATACTCGGGTTCCGATGAGGTGGGCTTTTATGAATTGCCGGTGTATAAGGACCGTCAGGGAACCGTCGAAAAAATTGCTTTGACTCCCGTTGCGCTGACGGCGGATGCGACGGTGGCGGGCGCCGCGGCGGCGGTGTATGTGGCCTATGGCCTGGCGCAGTCCGGCGAAAGTTTTCGAGTGAAGTAAAACCGACGGGATGGCCGTGGCACCGCTCTACTTCGTGGGCGCCGTTGCGGGGAGATAAATGGTGAAGGTTGTGCCTTCGCCTTGTTGGGTGTGAACATGCAACGCGCCGTTGGCCTCTTTGATGAGGCGCTGGACGATGTTCAGACCAAGGCCGGTGCCTTGCCGGGGGCCTTTGGTGGTGAAATAGGGGTGAAAAATTTTCGGAAGCACCTCGGGCGGAATCCCCGGTCCATTGTCGCGCACCCATAGTTTGACCAGCGGCGCGGTATTGTTCATGTTTTCGACATTGAGCAGCCGGTCATTCAATCCGTCCTTAAACTTCGCCAGGTCCAGGGGGGCGCGCAGCACTTCGCCGCTGATTTCGACCCGGTGCGGCAGCGGCGCGCATTGAAAGGCGTTGACGGCCAGGTTGAGCAAAACCTGAATCAGATCGGTGCCGTTGATTTTAACGCCGATTTCTTCGCCAAGGGGGGCGGCGACAAATTCATTTTCGAGAAGGGCGGGATGGACGCGGACCAACTGCTCCAGGTCCCGGAGCATCTGGTTGATGCTGATTTTGGGCGCGTTTTCGTCCGACTGGCGGCGCAAAAAGCTCAGGTAGCGCCGGGAGATTTCGATGCAATTACCGACCTGGCGGGCGACGATGCGAAGGCGGTCCTTGATGAACTCCAAATCCTCCAACTCCATTCTCGACGAAAGGTTCAGGCGCTGGTTAAGGACCTGGACGAAACCGGAAATGACGGTCAGCGGACCGTTGATATCGTGAATGATGCTTGCGTAAATGTCGCCGCGGGTTTTGGCGATCTGCTCTTCGACGCGTTGGGCCTGCAATTCGGTGAGGAGTTCCTGGACTTTTTCGGCGCTGCTGTGGATTTCGCCTTCGAGCCGCCGGCGTTGCATGGCCTGGTTGACGGCGCCGCGGATGGTGGCAATATCGAAGGGTTTATTGATGTAATCGCAAGCCCGGAGACGGAGCGCCTGGCGGATGGTGTCCGTGGTTTCGAAAGCGGTCATCATGACCGCCTCGATGTTTGGGTTCACGTATTTAAGGCGTTCGAGAACTTCAATTCCCGACATGCCGGCCATGCGAATGTCCAGCACGGCCACGTCAATTTCGTTCTTTTGAGCCAATTCAATGGCGGCCGGGCCGTCGTCGGCCATGAGCAAATCGTAGTCGTCCTTGAATATGACCCGCAACGATTGGCGCGGGCCGTCTTCGTCATCCACGATCAGGAGCGTACCGCGGCGTTTGGGCGCGACGGCGGGAATGACATCGTTTTCCAATGGTTCAAGGCCTAATGCCATATCTTAAGGTTTTGGTTTACTGCGATGCCTTATTGTATGTCCATGGTTACAGTGCTCAAGTAAAAAAGGGGTGATGGGGGTGCGAGAGAAAATTCTTCAAAATTCGGAGCGCGGCTGTGTGCGATGGCATCAGCCGCAGAAATCCTGGCAGCCGGAAGACGTACGTGTAGACTAGACTCAATGCATTGCGGACGTGCTGCGGCTGGTCCCGCTCGGAGCGGGACACAGCCGCGCTCCGAATTTTGTCCTGCGCCGTTCGACGGGTACGCCTCCGGTCAATCCTGCGCCATGGAAAATAGAAGGCCCAATGCCTGTTGGGCGGTGACGCGCTTAAACTTTTCGCGGCCAAAACGATTGAGCTTGCGCTCGACCACAATTCCGGAGGAGGACGCCAGCGCAATGAAGACGGTGCCCCGGGGCTTTGCCTGGCTGCCGCCGGAGGGGCCGGCAATTCCCGTAACGGCGATGGCAAAGTCGGCGCCGAATTGTTTGCGGGCGCCGTTTGCCATTTGGCCGGCGACTTCCCGGCTGACGGCGCCGTGCCGCGCCAGGGTTTGCGCGCGCACGCCCAATAATTTTTGTTTGGCGCGATTGCTGTAAGAAACAATTCCGCCGAGGAAGATCCGAGAGGCGCCGGGCACGTTGGTGATTTGATTGGCGATGAAGCCGCCGGTGCAGGATTCGGCGAGGGCGACGGTTTTTTGCTGTTTCGTCAGAATAAGAACAATTGTCCTGGCAGTTGAATTCATGGAATTCAGTTTCAAATGTTTTGCGGATGTCATGCTGCGGTCGTCGCGATGGGTCCGCCGCGCTGGAAGCGGCGGTTCTACGGCAGGCGGGACGCCTGCCGCTACGTTATTGCCTTTTTGGTTTTGGTTTTCGAATTTCGGCCCGGAACGTTCCGGCGAGATAGCTCATTTTTTCGTCAGCGGTGCATAAATAGATTTTTCCCTCCATCCGATTGTTCATCAAGGGACCAAAGGTGAGGAGCATCGCGTAGCCATTGGTAAACGTTTCGTGCATGGTCTGGTCTCCGGATTTCCAACGCAAGATGACGCGGGCGGCGGCCGGGGCGTTGGTCGAGATATCGAGTGTTTTTCCGGCCAGGGATTCGGGGGCGGCGCCGGCCAAATTGATTCCGAGGCTCAAATCACCGTCCCGAAAGGTCAGGAATCCATTGGCCAGGGTCGCGCGGGGGCTGATAAAATTCTGTCCGTCAATACGCCCGGCCGCGGCGCCGGGCGGAATGGCAGCGCCTTTGAGGTCCAAGATCCAATTGGTGTCGTTGGCCTGCGGGGCAATGAGGGCGGGCCTGGGCGGGGCCTTTTTGGGGGCGGCCGAGACGGTGTTGGTCGCGGCGGGTGACGGCGAAGTTTTGAAGATTGTTCCCCGGTACACAAATCCGACGGCCACGGCGATACAGGCCAGAATAATGAGAACAACCGCGACGCCGGGGAAACCTTTGGCGGGGCGAAATGAAAAGGGACTGGCTTCGGGGACCGTTGCTTTGGGGCGCTCGCCACCGACTTTGGCGCCGGTTAGAATCAAGGTTTGTTCGCCGACGGGCGCCTGGGGGACGATGATCTTTTGGAAACACGTCGGGCATTGCATTTGCGTTCCCGCCTGCGACGAGTCAACCTTGATATGCTGGCCGCATACCGGACAGGCGTATTTGAATTCACTCATGTTTGGCACTATGGCGTATTCCGGGACAGCGCCCGGATTGACATTTATTTGCCAAAGTACCGATGAAACATTTCACATTTTTTTGCGGGCGGCAATGGCCTTTTATTTATTTTTAATGCTTCTTTATGATTGAATTTGTGCACTATTTCAAAAAGGCTGTGTCATCCGTGAAGACGGCATTTTTATGAAAAGAGAATCTCCCGTTTCCCGCAGCGGACGGTTTGCCGGCGGCCCGGCCGCCGACGTGGCGCGATTCACTGAATCCATTTCTTTTGACTGGCGTTTGTGGCGGCACGACATCCTGGGCTCGATGGCGCACGCGCAAATGCTCGCAAAGATCGGCGTGTTGAAGAAACGCGAACTGTACGCCATTGTCCGGGGCCTGGACGCAATCGGCAAAGAGATTAATGCCGGAAAATTCAAATGGAATCCCGGGCTGGAAGACGTGCATATGAACATCGAGGCCGAGTTGACGCGGCGGGCGCCGGCCGGCGCGAAATTGCACACCGGCCGCTCGCGCAATGACCAGGTGGCGCTGGATATCCGACTTTGGCTGCGGGATGAGATCATTTCTTTGCTGGGCGAGATCGCCGATTTGCAGCGGGCGCTCGTTTTGTTGGGCGAGCGGAATGCGAATGTGCTCATTCCGGGCTACACGCATCTTCAGCGGGCGCAGCCGGTGTATCTGGCGCATCATTTGCTGGCCTATGTCGAGATGTTGGAACGGGACAGCGAGCGTCTTTGGGATTGTCATTCGCGTGTCAATGTATGCCCGCTGGGCAGCGGCGCCATTGCCGGCAGCACGCTGCCGCTTAAACGCGAATTGGTGGCGAAATTGCTGGGTTTTGTAGATGCCGGCGGACGGCCGAGGCTGACGCAAAATTCGATGGATGCGGTCAGTGACCGTGACTTTGCCGTGGAATTTTGCGCGGCAGCGGCGTTGCTGGCCGTTCATATTTCGCGGCTGGCTGAAGATTTGATCCTTTGGGCGGGCGCGGAATTTAATTTTATCCGGATCGCCGACGCCTATACCACGGGTTCTTCGTTGATGCCGCAGAAAAAAAATCCGGACGTGGCCGAATTGGCGCGCGGGAAGAGCGCCCGCGTCGTCGGGAATTTGGCCGCTTTGCTGACGTTGTTAAAGGGTTTGCCGATGACTTATAATCGCGATTTGCAGGAGGACAAGGAGCGGCTGTTTGACACGGCTGATACTGTGCGCGCGACGACGCGGCTGATGGCCGCGATGCTGCGGAACACGAAAATCGTCCGCTCGGCCTGTGAGCGGGC
>JASHPN010000429.1 GCA_030038175.1 Verrucomicrobiia bacterium | reverse complement strand
CCGAGATCGGAGGGATTGGAATCCATCGTATCAATCTTCCAGCCGCGCGCTTCGGCGTAGCGGCAATACATCCGATACAAATCCGCGGCGAACAGGGCCGATTCCGAACCGCCCGCGCCGGCGCGGATTTCCACAATGGTGTTGCGCGAATCGGTGGGATTGGGCGGGATAATCCCGAATTGGATTTCCTGGGCGAGCTTCTTCTCTTCCGCTTCCAGGCGCGCGATATCGTCCCGGGCCATTTGGGCCATTTCGGATTCCGCCGGCTCGGATTTGAGCAGCGAGCGGTTTTCGTCCAGGTCGGCCAGCGTCTTTTTGTAACGATCGCCGGTGGCGAGCAGGTCTTTGAGCCGGGAATATTCGCGGGAGAGTTCCTGGGCGCGCTGGGGATTGTCAAAAACCTTCGGATCGCTTAACGCCGATTCCAGTTCGGCGAAGCGCGCGCGAAATTTTTCGATGTGCGGCAACAGGTTCATGGCAAAAAGAAATCCGCCCGCGGGCGGCAAAACACCTGCGGGCGGAATGAAATTACGAAGCTAAGCCTTCTTTTTCTTCTTGGAAGCAAAAGCCTCCTGGGCAGCCTGCGTCTTGGCGGCACGCTGCTGGAATTTGTCCACGCGGCCGGCGGTATCCACGAACTTTTGCTGTCCGGTATAAAAGGGATGGCAGACGTTGCAAATACCCACGATAATGGTGGGTTTGGTGGAACGGGTCTTGATCACGTTGCCGCAGGCGCAACGGATTTCCGCTTCCATATATTTCGGATGAGTTTCCGTCTTCATAAAAAAGGACGGTTATCCTACCACAAAAAAAGGCGATGACAAGGGGGAATTTTTGGGCGGTTTTTGAGCAACCAAGGAAAGAAGGAACCGCAACCAATGGGGATGCCCATCCTGCGGGCCGCAAACGAAGAAGGCGGATGGTAGAGAAGTGGCAATTGTCAGGGCGAATGGCGGTGGGCGTGCTGCGACTGATCCCGCCAGGCGGGACACAATCGCGCTCCAAGCCAGTGCCTCCTGACCCGCCTTCGCCAGGCTACGGCGCGGCAGGCGTCGGCTCCCACGCACCGCTTGACGTTCCGGGTTTCTGCTGCGAGATTCTTTTTCGCTTGGCGCAAACGTCCGTCAATCTCGCGGCAAGCAATTTGTCCGCGGAAATCGCAGCCGCTCCCGCCATGCAGTCCATTGCCCGGCGCCTGGAGAATGGCGGAGTGTTGTCTTTTTCGGGCATGGCTTCACCCGCCTGGCCTTTCATCGCCGCGTTGCTGAAGCAGAAATTCCCGCAACGGCCAATTGTCATCGTCGCCGAAAATCTTAAAACCCAGGAAGTCATTCAGCAGGACCTGGAAACCTGGACGGCCATGGATCCTTCGCCGGCGCCCCTGCTGTTCTATCCGGAATGGGAAGTATTTCCGCACGAAGGCAAGCTGCCGCACTCGGATGTCATCAGCGAGCGCCTGCAAACGTTAATTAGCCTGGGACAAAAAACATCGTCGGCGCCGGTCGTCGTTACCAGCGTTCCGGCGCTTTTGCAAAAGACCTTCGCGCCGCATGACTTAAAAAAGCGCGCCCGGACAATGCAACGCGGTGATAAATTTGCGCCGCTGGATTTAATCGAATGGCTCGAAGAACAGGGCTACGAACCAGAGGCGCAGGTGTCGCAAAAAGGCGAAATCGCTTTGCGCGGCGGGATCGTGGACATTTTCCCCTCGGCCGGCCCCTGGCCGGTGCGTTTGGAATTTTTTGGCGACGAACTCGAATCGGTGCGTGAGTTTGATCCGCTCACCCAAATTTCGCGGCAGGAAATTGCTTCGGTAACGATTCCGCCTGCCGGTGAACTGGGGCTTTTGAAGAGAAACCTGGCGCAAGGTAGCGGCGCAGGCGTCTCGCCGGTGAAATCACTTTCCATTCTGCCCGATTATCTACCATCAGACGCCGTTTTCCTGTTTTGCGAGCCGGAACAGCTTTCGATTCGCGCCGAGGAGTACGCGTCCCAAATTCCGGCGGACGATCCGTTTTTTATTTCCTGGGAGGATTTTCAGGAGGCCCTCCGAAATTTCACGATCGTCGAGTTGACTGAAACCGCCGCGGAGCAATCAAACAATCCTCAATTCCAAAGCCTCGAAGCATTTCGCCCTTTAACTGATCACTCGAGCAATCCGCAGGTGGCGGAAGCGCAGCGCCGTGAGTTTTTCAATCAATTGCATCGCTGGCAACGGCAGGATTACGCGGTCCACGTATTTTGCAATAACGACGGCGAGCGCCAACGGTTTGCGGAAATCTGGAAAGATTTCGCGGGGCAAAGCGCCTGTCCTCCGCTTCATCTCGGTTCCCTGTCACGCGGGTTCATTTGTGACGAGGCGAAACTTGTGATCGTGACGGACGCGGAAATATTCGGCCGTTACAAAATCCAGCGTCCGCGCAAGCTCAAATCGGCGCATGCGCTCGCCGCGCGTTCCGCGCTGGACATTGATTTCACCGATCTCGAGGAAGGCGATTTGGTGGTGCACCTCCAATACGGCATCGGAAAATTTCTCGGCTTGAAGAATCTTCCGGCGTCGGCCGGCGCCGGGGCTGAGACCGAATGTTTGGTGATTGAATACGCGCCGTCCGGACCAGGGGACGAAGCGCCCAAACTTTACGTGCCGGTGAGCGAAGCGCACCTGGTGGGCAAATACGTAGGCGCGGGCAAGGCGCATCCGCCGTTGAACACGCTGGGCGGCAACCGCTGGCGGAAAGCCAAGGAACAGGCCGAAGCCGCGGTGCGCGACGTCGCCGCCGACCTGCTCCGCATCCAGGCCGCGCGCGAAACGCAAGCGGGCTACGCGTTCAAGGCGGACACCGCGTGGCAGCTCGAATTTGAAAACGCCTTTATCTACGAAGAAACGCCCGATCAATTGACGGCCATCACCGAAACGAAAGCTGACATGGAAAAGCCGCGGCCCATGGACCGGCTGATTTGCGGCGACGTCGGTTTTGGCAAGACGGAAGTGGCGATCCGGGCCGCGTTCAAAACCGTCATGGAGGGCAAGCAAGCCGCGATCCTCGTTCCGACGACCGTGCTGGCGCAGCAACATTACAATAATTTCCGGGAACGCATGGCGGATTATCCGGTTCGCCTCGAATTGTTGTCGCGCTTTCGGACCCGGCGGGAACAACAGCGCGTGGTGCGCGACCTGGCGGCAGGCGGCGTGGACATCGTCATCGGCACACACCGGATTTTGCAGGAAGACATCGCCTTCAAAGATTTGGGACTGGTGGTGATTGACGAGGAACAGCGATTCGGCGTTTTGCACAAGGAAAAATTCAAGCGCCTGCGCACGCTGGTGGACGTGCTGACGTTGAGCGCGACGCCGATTCCGCGCACGCTTTACCTGGCGCTCACCGGCGCCCGCGACATGAGCACAATCCAAACTCCGCCGCACGACCGGCTGCCCGTCCAGACTATCGTCACTCAATATGATGAACGCGTCATCCGCGACGCCATCCAGCGCGAGCTGAACCGGGGCGGACAGGTTTTCTTCCTGCACAATCGGGTCATGACGATTGAATTGATGCGCGGCAAGTTGCAAACGCTCCTGCCGGATGCCCGCATTGTCGTCGGGCACGGGCAAATGGAATCGGATGAACTGGAAGGGGTCATGACGAAGTTTGTGAACGGCGAAGCGGACGTCTTGCTTTCGACCACGATCATCGAAAGCGGCCTGGATATCCCGAATGCCAACACGATCATTATTGATCGGGCCGACCGTTTTGGCCTGAGCGATTTGTACCAGCTTCGCGGCCGGGTTGGGCGTTACAAGCATCAGGCCTATGCGTATTTGCTGCTTCCGCGTCATGCCAGTTTGCTCACGGACGTGCGCAAGCGCATCAGCGCCATCCGGCAATATTCGAGCCTGGGCAGCGGGTTCAAAATCGCCATGCGCGACCTGGAGATTCGCGGCGCGGGCAATCTCCTGGGCGCCGAGCAAAGCGGCCATATCACGGCGGTTGGTTTTGAACTCTACTGCCAGTTGCTCAAGCAAAGCGTGTCCTCGTTGAAAGGTGAAAAGACCAAACCTCGCGTGGAGGTTCGCGTGGCGCTGGATTTTTTGGTGGACGAACGAAAGGAAACGGAAGACGGCCAGGCGGCTCCGTTCATGCATCACGCGACCTTGCCCCATTCTTATGCGCCGGATCCCCGGCATCGCATCGAAATTTACCGCAAGCTGGCGCAGGCGAATGGGAAGTCCGCGCTCAAAGAATTGGAGAAGGAATTGCGCGACCGCTTCGGGCCGCCGCCGCCGCCCGTGGAAATGCTCCTGCAAATCGCCGAGTTGAAAATTCTGGCTTCGGAAAAATCGGTGACGGCCATTGAGGTGAGCGCGGGCAAACTCATGCTCAGCCGGCATGGGGATTACATTACGCTGGGTGGAAAATTTCCGCGCCTGACAAAGAAGGACGCGAAAGGGAAATTGAAGGAAATAAAACGGCTATTGCTGGCGATTTGAGGGGAAGGGGTGATGGGTTAAATTGGGTTAAATGAGCGGCGTGTTGCGTGTTACGTGTTGCGTCAAGTATTGGGGTGCGAGGAACGCGAAACTGGCGCGGTTGGAGGGATGGCTGATACAACAGAGCCGCGCGTATAAGCAAACGGACGTGGGCGTTGTCGCGCCTGCCCTCCACGCACATTTGTTATGCGTGGAGGGGAGGGTTGCTGCTGGCAGAGCTACGGCAAGGCAGGCGGTCGCGGCTCTGCTGGCCTCGTTTCCGTGTTTCCAAACCCACGCACGAGAAATGTGTCGCCCGCCTACTTGTGATTTTTCAATCTATCCCTCAAAGCCGGATTCAATTCAAAGGCTTTGTTGTATTGGACGGTGGCTTCGTTGGTCTGGCCAAATTGGGACAAGGCGTTGGCCAGGCCCAAATGATAGGTTGCCGAAGCGGGTTTTAGCTCGACGGCTTTTTGATATTGAATGATCGCTTCTTTGACATGGCCGATTTGTAAAAGAGCCGACCCCAGGTCGTACCGCGCTCCGGCCAGCGAGGGATCAAGGTCAACGGCTTTTTGATATTCCGCGACCGCGTCACTGCCTTTTCCTTCCTTCAAAAGCGCGTTGCCCAGGCCGCAGCGGAAATTGGCGGATTGCGGATCTAAATCAACGGCCTTTTGGAATTGAACGATCGCCTCCGGCACGCGTCCCACTTGCAGAAGACAAAAGCCCAGGTTGTTATGGCCGTCCGGGAAATCCGGGGCGAGTTCCACCGTTTTTTCGAACTCGGCGAGGGCATCGGCCATCCGTCTTTCCTGAAGATAACAGGAACCGAGGCCATTATGGGCTTTGGCAAAATTCGGGTCCAATTTCAAAACGATTTGGTCCTGGGCCATGGCGTCCTGAACGCGCCCGAGGTTGAGGAGGCAGTCACTGAGGTTGTAATGGGTCTCAGTCAGATTCGGTTTGATGGCGATGGCCTTCTCGTATTGAACGATGGCGTCCGCCGTCCGCCCTTTTTGGAGGAAGGCGTTGCCAAGGCCGTCAAGGGCTTCCGCGTAGAGGGGATGCAGGTCCAACCCTTTGCGAAAGCAGACGATCGCCGCGTCGGGCCGGCGCAGGGTCAGGAAATGGTTCCCGGCAAAATAATCGGCGTTTACCTGGGCGCCTATGCCGGCGACCATGTTGAAGATAGCCGAATAGGCCAGGAGCAGAATCCAAATCACGCGCGCCGTTCGCCGCCAAAAGGCATGTCCCGCCAGCGTCCGCTCGACGAGAAAAATCCCGGTGATTGCCAACAGCATTAAAGCCGGCAAAAAATCCACTTCGTAACGGCTGCTGGCCGTTATGAAGAAAAAAAGCAAGAGCGCACCGGCGCCGAATTGGACGAAAAGGGCCGCCGCCCACCACCGCAGCGCCGGGAATTTGTCACGTAACCGGATCGGCCACGCCAGCAAGGCGCCCGCCGCCAGCCACACGACCGGGTAATCTGCCAAAATTCCGGCGTAGCGATCGACCCCCAGTCCGCTATAGCCCGCTGGAATGGCGCCCATTCCAACGGCGTCAATAAATGGGAAATGTCGAACCCATCGCATCGGTTCCAGAAAATAAAAGCGGAAATTGAACCACCAATAGGAAAGGCTGAATTGCCGGGCGCCTTTGTCCTGAAAATCAGTCAACGCATAGTGCCAGCCGAATTCGAAGGGATTTCTGAAGCGCATCCGGTTGTAAAGCATCAACGCCAGCCCAACGAAAAGCAGGGGCCCGGCCGCCGCAACCGCCAACCACCACGCCTGGCGCGGCGGGCCTTGTTTCGTCGTTTCGCGCCAGGCCTTGATAACGGGAACCAATAACATCAGGGCTCCGAATAACAGCGACGGCCGCGCGCCGATCGCCAGGCCGTAAGCCAGGCTCGACAAGAGCAGCCAGGAGATTCGATTGGCCGGCGCGTCGTGCAGGGAGCGCCAAAGAGCGGCCAGCGCCAGCATCGTAAAAGCAAAGGCGCAACTGGCCGCAACTTCATAAACGTCACATGACGCTAAAGTTTCCAACAGGCCGGTGGCCAGGCCAAGGGCCAGGATGCCCGCGGCCGCAATCCAAACATTGATCTGTGGGAAATACCGCCGCCAGACCCGATACACGAGAGCCGCCGCAATCAGGAATCCCAAGGAAGAGAAAAGAACAACTCCGGCTGTTTGTGACAGGTAATGGCCGGTCAACGCCGCATACGGCCAAAATAATACCAGCGCAGGCGTGACTCCAAAATACAGGTATAATTTCCCGTCGTAATAGCTCATGTCGAATGACAGATGCCGGGCATTCCGCACAAAGGGACCGTTGGCGGCCGGATCATACGGATTTTGAAGCTGCGCGAGGTGTGGATCGGGTTCCCGATTGACGCTAAGATGGCCGGCCTGAAACCCCTGGACCAGGAGATTATAATAGGCGTCATCCGGACCGGATTCGAGAAGGCCCGGCCCGGCAATCCACACATAAATTCCAATTACGACCGCGCAGATGACCCCAAAAAGGCCGCGCCGCGGCCAGGGGGAACTGGCCGCGGATTCCGTCGCCACAGTGGAATCAGATTTTTCTGTCATCTTGAACTTTAAAACTCTTCGGCAAACTGGCAGAATGGAGTTTCTATGTCGAGCAGCCGCAGACAATACCCTTTTCATTTGATTGAGCCAAAATGGCAGGCGATGTGGGACGAACAGCAGGCCTTTCGTGCATTCAATCCGGGAGATGAAATTCCGGCAAACCACCCGTTTGCGCAACGGCACAGGATTTCCGGCAAAGTTTCCGCGGAACAACTACCGCGAAAGTTCTACATTCTCGACATGTTTCCGTATCCGAGCGGGGCGGGGTTGCACGTGGGCCATCCGGAGGGTTACACCGCCACGGATATTTTGGCCCGCTACAAACGGGCGCAAGGTTTCAACGTGCTTCATCCCATGGGCTGGGACGCCTTCGGATTGCCGGCGGAACAATACGCCGTCAAGACCGGGCAACACCCGCGCAAAACAACCGAGGAGAATATCGCCACATTCAAGCGGCAGATTAAATCGCTCGGTTTCAGCTACGATTGGTCCCGCGAAATCGCCACGACGGACCCGGATTATTTCAAGTGGACGCAGCGGATTTTTCTGAAGCTGTATAACAGCTATTACGACCCGGATCTAAAAAAGGCGATACCGATTGAATTGTTGGAAGATGCGCTTTCGGACAACCCGAAACATCAAGATGCATGGCAAAATAACAGGTATTTAACAGGCCGTCGGGAATACTGCATGAGTCATCCGAATGACAGCAAGGGTGTCAATCGCCCAAAAATTCGAGATTGGGAAATCCAAGTGAATCGCCTCGCCTTTGTCACCGAAGCGCCCGTCTGGTGGTGCGAAGAATTAGGGACGGTTTTGGCCAACGAAGAAGTCGTGGATGGCAAGAGCGAAGTCGGCCGCTTTCCGGTGGTTCGCAAGCCGATGCGGCAATGGATGCTGCGAATCACAAAATATGCGGAACGCCTGCTGCAGGACCTCGATACGATTGATTGGACCGATTCACTCAAAGAAATGCAGCGGAATTGGATTGGGCGAAGCGAGGGCGCGGAAGTGGATTTTCAAATCGCCGGTTCATCCGAAAAAATCCGCGTTTTCACAACGCGTCCTGACACGTTGTTCGGCGCCACGTATATGGTCCTTGCGCCGGAGCACCGGCTTGTAAATCAAATTGCAGCTGCCGGTCAATGCGATGCCGTCGCCAAATATCAGGCCGATGTGGCAAAAAAGTCGGACCTGGAACGAACCGAGCTTGCGAAAGAAAAAACCGGGGTTTTTACCGGAGCGCATGCCATCAACCCGGTGAATGGGGAAAAGATTCCGATTTGGATTGCCGACTACGTCCTGGCGAGCTACGGGACCGGCGCCATTATGGCCGTGCCGGCGCATGACACGCGGGATTTTGAGTTTGCGCAGAAATTCAATCTTCCCATCGTCCAGGTCGTGCAACCGTCGGATGCCAAGGCCGACTGGCACGGATTTGTGGGTGATGGCACTTCGGTCAATTCCACAGGCAAGGACATTTCGATCACGGGCCTGCCTACGGCTGAAGCCAAAAAGAAAATTACGGCGTGGCTGGAGTCGAAAAACCTCGGCAGGCAAACGATTAATTACAAACTCCGTGACTGGCTTTTTTCGCGCCAGCGTTATTGGGGCGAACCGTTTCCCATCGTCTGGAAGCGTGACGCCGATGGAAATCTGTATCACGAAGCGTTGCCCGAAAGCGCCCTGCCGGTTTTGCCGCCGGAATTGACCGATTATAAACCCACTGCGACCGGCGAACCGCCGCTCGCTCGCGCAAAAGAATGGGTCAATCTGCCGGATGGCTCGCAGCGCGAGACCAACACGATGCCGCAATGGGCCGGTTCGTGCTGGTATTACCTGCGTTATTTGGATGCCAAAAACGCAAATGCAAGTGTTGGAAAAGAGCCGGAACATTACTGGATGAGCGGCAAAGCGGCGGGCGTTGACCTTTATGTGGGCGGGACGGAGCATGCAGTGTTGCACCTGCTCTATGCGCGGTTCTGGCACAAGGTCCTCTTTGACCTGGGCTATGTCTCGACGCCCGAACCGTTTTTCAAACTGGTCAATCAGGGAATGGTTCTTGGCGAAGACAATCAGAAGATGTCGAAGTCGCGCGGCAATGTCATTCCCGTGGATGTGCCCGTGCGCGACCTCGGCACAGACTCCCTGCGCCTGTACGAAATGTTCATGGGACCGCTGGAAATGGTCAAACCCTGGAGCACCCGGGGCGTCGAGGGCGTCTATCGTTTTCTCGGCCGAGTCTGGCGGCTGTTTGTGGATGAGAAAACCGAAACGGAATTTGAGCAGGCCGAAACGACGGCGGCAAATCCAGGGCTGGAATTGCTGGACCTGATAAAGTTAAACCCCGCCATCGCCGACACCGCGGCCACGCCGGGGCAATTGAAGACGTTGCACGCCTGCATCAAAAAGGTCACCGATGACATGGAGGGCATGCGTTTTAACACGGCTATTTCCGCGCTCATGGTCTTTGTCAATGAAGCGATGACGTGGGAAAAGAAGCCGGTGGCCGTCCTGCGGGCGTTTTTGGTATTGCTTCAGCCATTTGCGCCGCATTTGGCGGAAGAACTTTGGGCCAAACTTCCGGCGTCCGGCAACCTGGCCTATGCGCCCTGGCCGAAATTTGATCCTGCGTTGCTGGTTGAAAACGAAATCGAAATTCCGGTGCAGGTCAACGGCAAGCTCCGCGACGTGTTAAAAGTGCCGGTGGACATTGCGCAATCCGAACTGGAGGCGCTGGCGAAAAATTCGGAGAAAGTGAAACCGTATATTGAAGGCAAAACGATTAAAAAGATTATTATTGTGCCGAAGAAGCTGGTAAATATTGCGGTGGCTTAAGAGTCACAGACACGACCCGCCGCCCGGTAATCGAACGCGTAGAAAATTCAATCGCTTTTCGACAGGCAACGCCAGCCGGCGGCGAATCAAGTCCAGTTCCGCGCGCTCGCTTTCTTTGCGCAAAGCAGCCAACGCTGCTTTACGCTTTTGATGACGATTGGCCTTTTTCATGCAGCGTCTTTTCCAGGATTCTCAATACGGCCTTGTCGCGGGGACGGCCCGCGGCGCGTTTGCTGGCAATGATGTCCACCAGGCTGGCAACCCAGACTTGATGGCGGCCAAGCTTGAGCACGCCCGCTCGCGAGCGAAGGCTGTTGAATGATTTTACGCCATGGACAACCGGCATAAAATCCACCT